>DASWWB010000891.1:0-2308 GCA_036406115.1 Herpetosiphonaceae bacterium | reverse complement strand
GGTGGCGCGCGCCGGCGCCACGCTGGTCCTTGTCGGCGCGGGCGGCGAGCGCGGCCGCCTGGAGGCGCTCGCCGCCGAGCTGGGCGTCGCGCCGGCGGTGCGTTTCGCCGGCTATGTCCCGGCCAGCCAGCTCCGGCCCTTCTACGCCCTCGCCGACCTGTTCGTCCTGCCCGCGATCACCACGGCGGCCTCGAAGGAAACCTGGGGCCTGGTGGTCAACGAGGCCTTCAACCAAGGCGTGCCTGTCATCGGGACCGACGCGGTTGGCGCAGCGGCCGGAGGGCTGCTCCTGCACGGCGTCAACGGCTTGGTCGTGCCGGAGCGGGATAGCGAGGCCCTCGCGCTGGCGCTGGCCGGCTTGCTTGAGCGCCCGGCGCAGCGCCGGGCGCTGGGCGCGGCGGCGCGCGCGACCATCGGCGGGTGGACCAACGAGCGCATGGCTGACGGGTTTCTCCAGGCTGTCGCCGCAGCCGCCGGCCGCCGTTCGCCGCATGACGCGGGGGAGCAGGAGCGATGAGCGTTGCAGTGATTACGGGCTCCGGCGGCTTGATCGGCGCGGAGGCCGCAGCGTATTTCGCCGGCATGGGCCTTGACGTGGTCGGCATCGACAATGATATGCGCCAGGTTTTTTTCGGCCGCGAGGCATCGACCCGCCGGCAGCAGCGCCGCCTGGCCGAGAGCCTTGGCCCGCGCTACCGGCATATCGACGCCGATATCCGCAACGTCGAGCAGATGAAGGAGCTGTTCGCCAGCTACGGCAGCTCGATCGAGCTGGTCATCCACGCCGCCGCCCAGCCCTCCCACGATTGGGCGGTGCGGGATCCGCTCACCGATTTCGGCGTCAACGCCCAGGGGACGCTGAACCTGTTGGAGGCGACGCGGATCCATGCCCCGGACGCAGTGTTTATTTTCACGTCGACCAACAAAGTGTACGGCGACGCGCCGAACCGCCTGCCGCTGATCGAGCATGCGCTGCGCTGGGAGATCGACCCAGCGCATGCCTACTGGGACGGCGTCCCGGAGACGATGTCCATCGATCAAACTTTGCATAGCCTGTTCGGCGCCTCGAAAGTCGCCGCCGACGTGATGGTGCAGGAATACGGCCGCTACTTCGGCCTGCGCACGGCCTGTTTCCGCTGCGGCTGCCTGACCGGCCCGCACCACGCGGGAACGCAGCTGCACGGCTTCCTGGCCTACCTGATGAAGTGCGCGATGACCGGCGCGCCCTACACTGTCTTCGGCCACAAGGGCAAGCAGGTCCGCGACAACATCCACAGCGCCGATCTGATCCGGGCCTTCGCCGCCTTTTTCCGCGCGCCGCGGGCCGCCGAGGTTTACAATATCGGCGGCAGCCGCGCCAGCAACTGTTCGATGCGCGAAGCCATCCGGCTGTGCCAGGAGATCGCCGGCCGCGACCTGGCCTGGCGCTACACCGAGGAGCAGCGGATCGGCGACCATCGCTGGTGGATCAGCGACCATCGCAAATTCAGCGCGCACTATCCGGAGTGGCGGATCACCTACGACGTGCCGCGAATCCTGCGCGACATCCATGAGACCAATCGCGAGCGCTGGACGCAGGGGGCGACAGATGATTGATCACGGCAAACGCAATGTGCTCGGCGTCCAGATCGACGCGGTCGACTACGACGCGGCGGTCATGGCCATTCTCGCCGCAGCCGAGCAGCGCCGGCCCCTGTCCGTGTCGGCGCTGGCGGTCCATGGCGTGATGACCGGCGTCCTCGACACCGAGCAGCGCTACCGGCTCAACCATCTCGACCTGGTCGTCCCCGACGGCCAGCCGGTCCGCTGGGCGCTCAACCTGCTCCACCGAGCGGCGCTGCCCGACCGCGTCTATGGGCCGACCCTGACCCTCAAGCTCTGCGCGGAGGCCGCCAGGCGCGAGCTGCCGATCTTCCTCTATGGCAGCCGCCCGGAGGTGCTCGCCGCCTTGCGCACCAATCTCTGCGCCCGTTTCCCCGGGCTGCGGATCGCCGGCGCCCTCCCGTCTCGCTTCCGGCGGATTGACGCCGCCGAGCGGGCCGCGACCATCGCCGCCATCCAAGCTAGCGGGGCCGCGCTCACCTTCGTCGGCCTCGGCTGCCCGCGCCAGGAAGTGTGGGTCTACGAATACCGCGCGGCGCTCGCCATGCCGCTGATCGCTGTCGGCGCCGCCTTTGATTTCCATGCCGGCCTCCTCGCCCAGGCGCCGGCCTGCCTCCAGCGCCATGGCCTCGAATGGTCGTACCGCCTCGTCAAAGAGCCCCGGCGGCTGTGGCGCCGGTACGTGCTCCTCAATCCGCTGTACCTG
>DASWWB010000890.1:0-2752 GCA_036406115.1 Herpetosiphonaceae bacterium | reverse complement strand
GCCGGCTTCGATGATCTGAGCTTGCACGACTACGGCATCGAAGCGCCCGGCATCAGCCTGCGCGAGAGCTTGGCCGAGACCGGCGAGTCCCGCGTCGTGCGCTGGCGGCCCGGCGAGGCGTATCTGTACTCCAACGTCGGTCCGGTCGCTGCCGCCTACGCGGTCGAGCGCGCCAGCGGGCGACCCTACGCTGAGTACGTGCGGGAGCGCATTTTTGAGCCGCTCGGCATGGCCAGCGCCACCTTTGCCCTGCCGCCCGATGTGCGCGCCAGCCTGGCGACATCGTACGAGGCCGACGGGATCACTGTCTTGCCCGCCACGAACCCCGTCGATTGGCCGACTGGCTCGATCAGCCTGGCGCCGCGGGATCTGGCGCCCTTGATCCAGCTGTTCCTCAATCGCGGCAGTTATCGCGGACAGGCGCTGCTCCGGCCTGAATCGATTGAGCGCATGGAGCGGCCCGCCACGGCGCTCGGCGCCCGCCAGGGGCTGGCTGTCGGCTACGGGTTGGGCTTGGAGATCATGGCGCTGGACGGCCGGGTTTTTTATGGCCACTCCGGCGCCATCGACGGGTTCTCCTCCTACCTGGGCTACCTGCCAGACGCCGGGCTGGGCTACGCGGTCTCGATCTCCAGCGCCAACGACGAGGCCTTGGTGGCCATGATCGGGCTGATCGACTCGTACCTGACCCGCGAGCTGCCGACGCCCCTCGCCCCGCCGGCGGCGCCGATCGACCCGGTCCGGCTCGAAGCGCTCGCCGGCTACTACGAGCTGGCGACGCCCTCGTCGGTCTCCTACACCGCCGTTTCGCAAAGCGTGACCGGCCTCCAGCGAGTGGCCTACCGGGATGGCGCGCTGGGCGTCAGCGGGATGCTCGGCACGCCCAAGCCCCTGATCCCCATGGGGCCCGCCCTGTTCCGCCAGGAGACAGACCCCGTAGCCACCGTGGCTTTCGCCAAGGACGCGGACGGCGCGGACAGGCTTCAGCTCAAATCGCGCAGCCTGCGGCGCATTCCGGCCTGGGCGGCCTGGTCGCGGATCGTCGGGGCCGTGCTCGTGCTGCTCGGGACGCTCAGCAGCGTGCTGTTCGCGCTCGTTTGGGTTCCGCGCTGGCGGTTCGGCGGCCTGCGCGGAGCGCCGCACCTGAGCGTCCGCGCCTGGCCGCTGCTGGCGGCGCTGTGCTTCGCCGCCATCCTGGTCCAGCTCCTGACCATCCCCGAGTCCAGCTACGGCTACATCGCCCGCTACGGCCAGCCGACCGTCTGGTCGATCGGCTTATTCGGGCTGACGCTGCTGTTCGCCGGCTGCGCGCTGGCGGGCGCCGTCCAGGTCGTCCGCTCCCGGCGCTGGGCGATCCGGCGCGGCGTCTGGCTCCACTCCGCGATCGTCAGCGCGCTGATGCTGCTGACGCTGGGCTATCTGGCGTCTTTCGGCGTGATCGGCGTCATGACCTGGCGCTGAGCCGGATCAGCGGCACGCCGCGTGCCTTGTCAGCGGCAGCGGCCTGAGCCGCCCCAAGCGAAAGGAGCGTCCCGTGTACAAAGCGAAAGCGTTGATTGGCAAAGCGATTATCCAGCAGGCCACCGGCGAGCAGATCGCCACAGTCCGAGATATTCTGCTGGACCGCGACACGACCGGCGTGCTGGCGCTGCTGGTCGGCGGCGGCTGGCTGAGCGGCCCCAAGGTGGTGCGGTGGAGCGCGGTGGTCAATGTCGGCGACGTGCTGCTGGTCAACGATCCCCAGGCGCTGATCGCCGCCAAGGATGATCCGGCGATCAGCGCCGAGCTGAGCGGCTCGTCGCCGTTGACCGGCACCACCGTGATCAGCGAGAGCGGCGAGCGGATCGGCGAGATCGGCGACTTGTATCTCGATGAGCGGGGTAACGTGACCGGCTACGAAGTCAAGCAGGGGCTGATCCGCGACCTGGCGGGGCGCAAATTCCTGCCGATTGAGCGGGTGCAGACCGTCGGCCAGGACGCGGTGATCGCCGAGCAGACCGATCTCCAGTCCGCCAGAGCCGCCGAGCGCGAGGCCGGCGGCTCGTAGCGGCCCGCTAGCGCCCGGCGCCGCGCTGGCGCCGGGCGCGGCGGATCGAGCGGTCGAACAGGCGGTTGAGCACCGGCGCCAGCACCCCGGAGAAGCGGACCAGGGCGGCGCTCTGCCAGTTGGCGGTGATCGCGAAGCGCCGCTTGGCGATGCCCTGGACGATCGCCCGCGCCATCTGGTCGGCGCTGATCGGCTTGATCGCGCCGCCCACCAGGCGCGTCTCCAGCGGCTTGGTCTGGTTCTCGTAGTCCAGCTGGGGCGTCTGGGTGTCGGGCGGATAGACCACGCCGACGTGGATATTGTAGGGGCGCAGCTCCTGGCGCAGCGTCTCCATCAGGCCGCGCACGGCGAATTTGGCCGGGGCGTAGGGCGTGTAGCCGAAGACCCCGACCACGCCGGCCATCGAGGAGACCGCCACGATCGAGCCGATGCGCCGCTCGATCATCTGCGGGGCGACGGCGCGGATGGCGTGGAGCGTCCCGAAATAATCAACCTCCATCACCGTGCGGAAGGCGTCGCTGCCGAGCTGCTCGAAATAGCCCAGCTCGACGATGCCCGCCGAGGTGATCAGGCCGTCGCAGGGGCCGCAGCGCCTGGTCAGCTCGCCGATCGCCTGGCTGATGTCCTGCTCGCGGCTGACATCGGCGGTGGCGATCTCGACCCGCTGGCCAGGCTTGTGGGCCAGCGGGCGCAGCTCCTCGGCGG
>DASWWB010000889.1:0-2446 GCA_036406115.1 Herpetosiphonaceae bacterium | reverse complement strand
CGAGCGCATCAGCGGCGCCGGCAGCAGCAGAATCGCCATCGCCGCCGTCACCGCGAGCGCGATCTCGCGGTGCTCCCGGAAGCCAATCGTCAGCAGCACCAGGCCGATCACAACGCCGTTGACGAATGGCTCGCAGAGATTGAGCCCGATCAGATACAACCCCGTCCGCCGCCCGCCCGCAGCCTCGCCCGCCAGCCGCAGCGCGCGGACGCCGACGACCAGCGCGTAGCCGATCGCCGCCAGCGCCGGCACGCCCAACAGGCCGGCGACCAGCGCCAAAGCCGTCCAGCCCAAATCCACAGTGCTCATCGCATCCTCCTCGGTGGCTAGCGCCGCCAGTCAACCGAATGGCCCGTCGCTCACAGCCGCTCGGCGTCGGCGGCCGGGTCGATCAGCGGCGCGGCGACCGGGCGCTCCAGCCAATCCGCCCGCTCCGCCGACGGGCCGAGGTCATCCAGTACGCCTTGCGCCCAGCCGATGCAGCCCCAGAGCAGCGCCAGGCCGATCAGCGCCATCCAGATCGCGTTGGCGCCGGCGGCCAGCGTCCAAAGCGTCGCCTGCCAGCGCGCCAGCCCGAGGATCGTCAGCCAGAAACAGGTGTTGACGGTCCAGCGGTCGCTGGAGGCCAGGCCCGGCAGCGGCAGCAGCAGCACCGCCATCGGCGCGGAGACCGCCGCCAGCAGCCCCCAAGGCTGGTCGCGCAGCAGCAGCGCCGGGATCAGCAGCGCGTTGACCGCCGGCTCCAAAAGATTGACCGCGAGCATCGCCAGGCCGAACCGACGCTCGGCAGGCGTCTCGCCCCAGCGCCGCAGCGCCCGCCAGCCGACGCGCGCCGCCCCGAACATCGTCGCCACGATCACGAACAGCGGCAGAACCAGACAGACCATAGTACGCTCCTTCACCTGTCGCCATCACGCCGTCACAGCGCCGGCGGCACGTAATAGCCGAGTTCCGGCTGCGGCGCGGGGACGCGCTCCAGCTCTCGCCTGCGGATCACCGCCAGCGCCCCGTCCGCCCAGCGCAGCAAGCGCCATTGCGCGACACAGGACAGGATCAGCGTACCGACGGCCGGCCCGACCAGCAACGCCAGCAGACCGCAGGCCCAGCGAACCGCGCCGCCGAGCGCAAGGCGGCGGGCGACGACCGCCAGCACGGGATCCGCCGAGCGCACCCAGGCCAGCGGCAGGAGCGAGATCAGCGCGAGCGGGGCCAGCAGCGCGAACGCCGGCGAATGATCCGGCAGCCCGAACCAGAGCAGCTCGGTCGCCGACCAGTCAGGCAGCGTGCTCCGCGCCATGCACAGCCAGGCGGTCGCCGCCATCGTCAGCGCCGGCTCGCAGAGATGGAGCGCCGTCAGCCGCCGCGCCAGCAGGAGCCCGCGCTCGCCGCCGCCGCGCCCGAAGGCCCTGGCGCCGACAATCAGCATCGACACCTTGAGGATCACGCTCAGGAACGCAGGGAAAACCAGCCATAGCAGAATGATGAGCCCCATCGCAACCTCGCCTCTCTGCTCATCAAAATAAGTGAACATGTTCATTATATCGATTCACGGCGCGCGAGTCAAGCGCCGCGCAGGCGGACGCTGGCGGCGGAGCTGATCAATCGTCGGCGGATTGGCGAAAAGGGGAGCGAGGCGGGATCAGGCGGCGGCGCGCTGGCGGATTTCGTCGGCCAGCTGGGCGATCGTCGTGGCGGCGAGCACGCGCTCGGCAGCGCTGGCGGCTTCGTCGAACACGCCGCTGATGATCGGCAGGATGTGGCGGCCGCAGGCGCAGCGGGGATTGGGGGTGCGCGCCGGCAGCGTGAACAGCTCGCCGTCGTCGACCGCCCGGTAGACATCGCGCAGGTTGATCGCGCCGGCCTGGCGAGCCAGCAGCGCCCCGCCGCCGGCGCCCAGCTGCGATTGGGTCAGCCCGGCCTTGCCGAGCGCGCCAAGGATGCGGCGCACCACCACCGGGTTGGTGTTGACGCTGCCGGCGATCGCCTCCGAGCTGAGCGGCTCGGCCGGGCTCATCGCCAACAGGGTTAAAATGTGGACAGCGACGGAAAAACGAGTGTTGGTGTTCATGGCGCTCCTATCTGTAACGATTGTAGATACAGACAGATTGTCCGTCAAGCAACGCGCCGGGACGCCGCGAGGAGGAACGGAGCGATGACGGATCGGCGGGATCGGATTCACGGCAGCCTGTTCGGCCTGGCGCTGGGCGACGCATGGGGCGCGCCCGGCGAGTTCCTGAGCGTCGATCAGATTTTGGGGCGCTGGCCGCCCGCCGGGCCGGCTGATCCGGGCGTCGGCGGCTGGCGCGTCACCGACGACACCCAGATGGCGCTGGCGGTCGGCGAGGCGCTCCTCGTCGCCGACCACCCGCTGACCGCCGCTACAGTCGAGGGACCGCTGCGCGCGGCGTTTATCGCCTGGAACCGCAGCCCGGAGAACAATCGCGCG
>DASWWB010000888.1:0-3043 GCA_036406115.1 Herpetosiphonaceae bacterium | reverse complement strand
GCAGCGCGGCGATGGCGTGGCGGTGGCCTTTCCAGGGCATCATGCGGCTGGGCAGCAGCACGGCATGCTCCTGCCCGCCCAGTAGCTCGGCGCGCAGGGCCGGCTCCGGCGCCAGCGGCCGGAAATGCTCGATGTCGACGCCGTTGTGGACCACCGTCGCCGCCCGGCCGTAGCGCGCGCGCAGCGTGGCAGCGTTGAAGGACGAGCAGGAGAGCAGCGCCGCCGCCCAGCCCATCAGCCAGCGGTCGCCGGGAAAGAAATCCTCGCCGTGGCCGTGATAGACCAGCGGCACGCCGCGCGGGCGCAGCAGCGGCCCCAGGGCCAGGTCGTAGGGCTTGTGGATGTGGACCAGATCGGCGCCGCGCAGCAGCGGCAGCGCCATCGGCAGCATCGACAGCCGCTCAGCCAGCTTGCGCACGGCGTAGGCCCGGCGCAGCGGCCCGAAGGCCAGCCGGCCCCGGTCGAGGAACGGCGTCATGCGCAGGGCGACGCCGGGCAGCGCGCGCCGCACCGGCCCCGCCCCGCTGACGATCGTCACCCGGTGGCCGCGGCGGGCCTGGGCGCCCGCCAGGTCCCAGACGAAGGTCTCGACGCCGCCCTCTTTGGCGGCGGTGGTCAGGTTGTAGTGGACGATATGCACGGGTTGCTCACCACAGGACCAGCTCATAGGTGCCCTTGGCCATGTCTCGGTACAGATAGTAGGCTGGCAGCCCGAGCCGCAGGCGGTAGGCCAGGTCGCGCAGCCGGCCCTTGAGCCCGCCGGCGCGCCGCTTGCCGCCGCGCGTGATCGCCAGCGCCTCCATGTCGGCGACGCTGAAGCCGGCCTGGCGGGCCAGGCGCCGGAACGAGCGCATCGTGTAGTAGTGCATCTCGCTCAGCAGCTGACGGTCCTGCAAGCCCATCTCCTGCTTGGTCGCGGCGCGGCGACGGACCAATCGGTCGGCCAGCGGGCGCGGCAGCAGGTTGAGGCCGCGGATGTGGTAGTGTGGGTCGCGCCAGGCCCAGCGGTTGATGATCGTCAGCAGCACCCGGCCGCCGGGCCGCACCACCCGCCGCAGCTCGCGCAGCATCGCCAGCGGGTCCTGCACATGCTCGACGATGTCCCAGCAGATCGCCAGGTCGAAGCTGTCGTCGGCGAAGGGGATGCGCTCGCCGACGGCGTTGAGGATGGGCAGATTGAGGCCGTGGCGCTCGCCGCGGCGCTGGGCGATCGCGCAGTACTCGCGGTTGAACTCGGTGGCGACCGGATCGGCGCCGGCCTGGGCCAGCGCGACCAGCGTCCCGCCCATGCCGCAGCTGATCTCCAGGATGCGCCGGCCCGCCAGCTCGCCGCCGAAGGTTTCGATCAGCTTGAGCCGCTCGCCCTGGTAGCGCTCCTGCCAGAGGCGCTTTTCGCGCCAGGACTCGTAGTCGGGCCGCCAGCTCATCGGCGTGACCCAGCGGTCGATCAGCCGCTCCAGCTCGCGCTCGGCGGGGGTTTCGGTCTCGGCTACCATACCTGTTTCACCGTTTCGATGCGCCGCACCCACAGCTCAAGGGCCGCCGCCAGCAGCGCGGCGTAGGTCAGGGCCAGCGGCAGCGCCGGCATTTCCCAGCGCTTCGCGGCCCGGCTCAGCGCCCAGCCGCCCGCCAGCGCCGCCAGCGGGACGAGATAGAAGATCGGATGGATGCCGCGGATCATCATCGCCCCCAGCACCGCCGCGCCCATCGCCCCCAGCAGCCGCCAGTCGGCGAACGAGCGGTCCATCAGGTGGCCCATCAGCAGGGCCAGCGGCGCCAGCAGGTAGAAGATGTGCTTGTCGACCATCGGCACGCTGCGGTCGATCGGGATGAACAGCAGCGCCACGACGATCATCGCGCAGATCCAGGTCCGTCCCAGCCAGCGGCGCTTGGCGTCGAGCGCGAAGGCGCTTTCGGGCGCGCCCGGCCGCGAGGTGTCGTCGCGCGCGAACAGCCACAGCGCCAGCGGCGCGATGAGGAACACCGGCAGCAGGCCGTAGTTCCAGAGCCGCTGGATGTAGGCCCAGGCGTTGTCGGCGGCGGTGGCCTGGTACTGGATCGCGCCGACCGCCTCCTGGCCCTGGGTGAGCGTGGTGCCGAAGTACGGCAGCGTGCGCTCGACGATGCCGGGGATGTACTGGGCGTAGTAGATCGCCAGCGAGGCCGCCAGCGCCAGCGCCGTCCCCGCCGCCACCGCCCGCACCTGCGGGTTCTGGTCGCGGTGGCGGAAGCCGACGAAGGCCATCCAGACGATCAGCGTCATGCCGAGGAAGACCGCCATCACGGTATACATCAGGAAGGTCGCCAGCAGCACGGCGGTCAGCCAGGCGAACACCTTGGGCTCGCGCAGCCGGCCCCAGGCGGCGATGATGAAGCAGCAGGCGATCAGCGTCCACCACATGCCGAAGGTCGTCGGCACGTTGCCCCACGAGTGCAGCAGATAGGTCGCCGGCAGCACGGCGTAGAGCGCGCTGGCCAGCAGCCCGGCCCGCCGGCTCAGCCCGAACTGGCGGCCCAGGAAAAAGATGATGAACACCCGGCTGTTGTCGATCGCCGCGCTGAAAATCTTGGCAGTCGTCTCCAATTTCCAGGGGAAGATCGCGAAGCTGGTGGCGAAGATGTGGAAAAACGGCGAGTAGGGGATGACCGGCCGGTTGGCGCCGAACTCTCGCTCCGGCATCACCGACTCGTTGAAGGCGCCGGGGCGGTACATCTCGGCCAGCCGGCCGTCGAGGATCCAGCGCACCCGGTCCATGTGCCAGTGGATGTCGATCGCGATCATGTACGGATAGAGCTGGCCGCCGCCTTTGATCCAAAAGCCGGCGACAAACAGCAGCAGCAGCGCCCGCAGCGCCTCCGGCTCAAGCTCAAGGCCGGCGAGCCGGAACAGCGCCGGCACCAGTTTGCGCAGCCCGAGCGTCAGCAGCAGCGTGACGCCGCCCAGCACCGCCAGGCCTGGCAGCCACATGGCGTAGGGCGCGCGCCCCGCCGCCAGCGGCGCCGCCAGGCCCGCCAGCAGCGCTGCGGCCAATCCCAGCGCCAG
>DASWWB010000887.1:0-4383 GCA_036406115.1 Herpetosiphonaceae bacterium | reverse complement strand
GCCCTGTTTCCGCAGCCGCAGCACGACGATGGCTCGTACTGGGTGCCGCCGGCTGTCTAGATCTCCTTGCTGCGGCGGGGGCCGTGGAGCTGGATCTGCTCAGCCACAATCTCGGCCGCGTCCCGGACGCCTGCCTCATAGATGCCACACCCAATCTGGGCCCATTCCATCTGCATTACACGCTCCTTAGCGTTGAGCGGCGGCTAGGTGACGGACCAGTCTTCGCCATACCAGTCCATTTCCAGGCTGCGGGCCACGCCCTGCGAGGCCAGATTGTCCCAGCTGGTGCTGTACAGCGGCTGCCGCCCGCCCTGGCGCAGCGCGGCGGCCCAGCCGGCGACAGCGGCCCGCGAATAGCCCTTGCCGCGCTCCGAGGCCGCCGTCTCGACCCCGGCCTCGGCGGCGGCATCCGTCAAGCGGGCGCAGTGGCAGATCGCCACCGCGACATCGTCGATGATCGTGGCGCAGAGCGGGGCAGCGGCAAATCCCAGCCGGCTGGAGCGCTTCCAGGGGAAGAAGCGCTCCAGCACGTGAGCGGTCGCCTCGGTGACGATGCTGGCGATCGGCGGCACCGGCGCGGGGGGAATCCAGTAGGCCGGGCCGCGCTCCTCGGCGGCCACGGGCGCGACGGCGCCAAGCGCCTCCCGAATGGGCGCGGCCCAAGGCGCGGGGTCGGCGGGATCGGCCAGCGGCGGCACCGCCTGGCAGAGCGGCTCCAGCACGGCGATGAGATCGGCGGAGAGATCCCGCCGAAACCGCCAGCTGGTTGCGGCGCGGGTGCGCCCGAGCCAGAGCCGGGGGGCCGGATCAAGCTCATCCTCGGGATAGCCGGGCTCCGCATGAAATCGCAGCCGGCCGGAAGCATCGGTCACAAACAAAAGGTCGGCGCGCAGCTCCAGCAGCTCCGCGTCAGTCGGTCGATTCATCGGCGCATCTCCTCAAACGTGCGTCGCGCGGGGCGCGTCCGGCGCCGGCGATCAGAGCCACTCGATCCCCCCAAGGGCGTGCGCGGCGATCCGCGCCACCACCGTCGCGCGGGTCGTCGGATCGGCCAAGTCGGCCAGCGGGATGTGCCAGGTGTCGCGGAGGTCAATCAGCCCCACGTGCCAGGCCGTCGCGTCAAAGACGGTCGGAATGGTGATGGTGAAGGACTGGAGACCCTCGACATCCGCCATCGCCTCCGCGAGATTGCCGGCCATATCCGCAAGCTCCGAGTCGCGCCACTCGCGCTCGGGCGGCCGCTGCCAGCAAAAGCTGACCGCGAGGCTGCCGCCCGGGGCGGGTGCCCGCTCGGCAGTTGCGAGCGCCGCCGCGATCTCCGCGCTCCATGCGATCGTCACCACGGCGCGGGCCGGAAACCGGCCGCTCTCGTTCAGCACCGTCAGCTCGCCGGTCGGCGCCGCCGCGCTCCACAGCGGCAGCCGGAGCGCGCCCTCAGGCGCATAGCCCCGCTCCTCCCAGAGCGCGCGAATCTCCGCCATCAGCGCGACCAGCGCCGCAGCCGCCTGCCCGCCAGGGGGCTGAGTCATTCCATCGCCTCCTCAGGAATCATCAGACTGCCATCCCCATCATTTATCGATCGTCCACTCGATCTCGCCCTCCAGGAAGCCGCTGTCGTTGTACTCGTGGGAGTAGAGCCGGCCGCCGCACTTGTAGGTCACGTCCTTGATAGTCTCGCCGGAGGTTTTGCTATGGAAGCTGACGCTCACGACCTGATCGACCGACGTGACGCAGTCGGGCAGGTCAATCTTGACCGGGATCCCGGTGTAGCGCGAGAGTGTGCGGCCCTGGTAGAAATTCAGCCAGACGAACGGCACCAGGAGAATCAGCGCCAGCACGGCGACGACCGCGATCATGCAGCCGGGCCGCGACCACCACGAACGTTTAGAGTTGATTGTCATCGCAACCTCCCGCGCCTAGCCGGCGCACAGCTCGCCCGCGATGCGCCAGATCAGCTCCGGCACCACGCCGAACGAATAGGGCATGTTGACCCGCTCGGTGCGCTGGTGATAGTCGCGCCCCCACGGGCCGATGTTGATCGTCGGCAGGTCCAGGGCGCGGGCCACGCCGTAGTCGACGCGGATGCGCGAGCCCCAGGCCGGCGTATTGGCCGCCAGGATCGCCTCGTCGCCCGGGCTGACCGCGCCGCCCAGGAAGCTCATGTCGGAGATGCCGGGGAAAAACGGCCGCACGCTGACGGGCATGCCAAGCTCCGCGCCGACCGCCGCCGCCTGCGCCGCGACAATCGCCCGCAGCCGGGCCTGGCCCGGCGTCCGCTCGCCGACCAGGCTGGCGGGATAGTGGAGCGAGCCGAAGGCCACCACCGCCGCCGGCCCGGCCAGCCCGCTCGCCGCCCACAGCGCCTCGACGATCCGCCTGCTGACCTCGGGCGCGTCAAGCTCCTGGTCGCCGGCCAGCGCATCAAGCAGCCGGCGCCAATCGGCGCTTGAGCGCAGCCCGGAGCGCTCATCGACCCGCCGGCACAGCTCCTCGTAGGAGAGGACCAGCGCCGGCCAGGGCGAGACGCCGTTGGCGCGGCCGGTCAGCAGCTCGAAGCGCCGCGATTGCTCGCAGGCGTAGTCGATGGCGTCGGCCAGCCCGTCGCGCACCTGGCCGATGATCTGGCCCAGCACCTCGCCCGCCTGCCGGCCATGGGTCAGGACGTTGAAGTAGCACCAGGCCGCGCCGGGGGTGGTGACATCGTAGTGGCGCTTGAGGTCGATCTGCTTGAGGCTGACCGGGGGCGGCGCGGCGACCCCGTCGGCCACGTCGATCAGATCGACATTGCAATCGATGCGGCGGGTCACCTCGGCGGCCAGCAGATTGGCGCCGATGCCGTCGAAGGGCGAGCCGGCGTGGGTGTCGCGGCCGACCAGATACACGCAGGGCAGAAATTTGCCGACCGTGCCCATGAACACCGCCCGGCCCTCGCTGCCGTCGCCGCGGTCGTCGGAGGCGTCCAGATTGATCGCGGCGGCCAGCTCCAGGCCCCAGCGATCGGCAGCGGCCAGCTCGGCGAGCTGGGCGGCGGCGGAGCGCATGCCGTGCGAGGCGACCTCCTCGTCGGGCGTCGCCAGCAGCAGCAGGCCGCCGGGCGGCGCGGGCAGCTCGGCCCAGCGCATCAGCACCGCCAGGCCGGCGGCGATGCCGCTTTTCATATCCAGCATGCCGCGCCCGGGCAGATAGTCGCCGCCGCGCAGATCGCGCAGGGCCAGCTCGTCGGCCTCGCTGCGCTCGCCGGCCTCAAGGGCCTCGATCAGGCGCGGCAGCAGCGCCTCGGGATCGAAGGCGGCGTCCGCCAGCGGGCCGTAGTTGGCGACGCTGACGACATCGTAGTGGCCGGCCAGCGCCACCGTGCGCGGGCTGGCGCCGCCGACAAAGGCCAGCACGTTGAAGCGCTCGCGCAGGTCGTGGCTGGTCGGCAGCAGCAGCAGATGGTCGGGATGGGCCTGGAAATAGGGCAGCGCCGCCAGCAGATCGTACAGCCGGCGGCCGAAATCGGTCTCGCCGGGCGTGTCGGTCACGCTGGGCCAGCGCACCAGCCGGATGCTCAAATCGCGGACCTGTTCGAACCAATCAGTCATCGGAGGGTTCCTCGTCATTGAAGAAGCGGGCGGCGCGCCAGGCCGCCGGGCCGGAGCCTGCGGGCAGGGCGCGCCAAAGAACGGTTTGCAGCTCGGATGGGAGGCGGTGGGCGGCGAAGATCGCCTCGGCCAGCTCGGCCTCGCGCCGCCCCAGCTCGCCGGCGACCGCGCCCGTGACTTCGGCGTGGCGCCCGTGGCTCTCGCGCAGCGCGCGCAGGCCGGCGGCTTGGAGCGGCACCGCCAGCTTGGAGCGGCGCCGCCGCACCTCGTCGACGAAGCCGCCGGCGTCCAGCTCGTGCGGCGCCGATAGCGCCGGGCTCAGCGCCGGAACCTCGAAGTCGGCGCGAAGCCAATCCGCCAGCTCCGCCAGGGCCACGCGCCGGGCCAGGGTCAGATTGAGCAGCGCGTCGACCGCCGCCTCGACCCGCCGCCGCACGCGCTCGCGGGGCTGGGCGATTGGCAGATCGGCCAGCGCAGCCGGATCCAGCGCAATCGCGCCGGCAGGATCGCGGGGCAGGCGGCCGAGCAGCCACCAGGCGACCGGCGAGGCCAGCCAGCCCAGCAGATAGCGGTCGGCGGAGCGCCAGGCCAGGCAGCCGGCGTCCGGCTGGACTGGCTCCGTCTCCAGGCAAAACTGCGGATCGGGCAGCAGCCGGGGGGCCAGGATCAGCGGCCCGACGGCCAGCGGATCGCCGGCGCCCGGCTCCAGCTCCCACCAGAAGCGCCGCCCGCCCGCCGCGCCCTTGGCGACAGGCGGCAGCGCAGCCTTGAGCTGGACCTCGCGGCTCTTGAGGTGCCA
>DASWWB010000886.1:0-2589 GCA_036406115.1 Herpetosiphonaceae bacterium | reverse complement strand
GCCGCCCCGCCGCCGTTTAGTCAGCGGAAAATCCGGGCTTACTGATCGTTGACGCCGCTGTAGTCCTCGCCCGAGCCCAGGCCGTAGACGCGGGCCAGCACCGCCAGCGTCGAGCCGGCGGGGGCCACGACCACCGCGCCGCCGCCGAACGAGGTGCCGAGGCAGTCGGCGCCGCCGCCGTACTCGCCGAAGCGGCCGCAGGAGTCAAGCGCGAGCGCGCTGGCCGGATCCGAGTTGACCTTGCCGCCAGGCGAGATATTGCCAAGCGTGTCGGTTTTGATCACGGTGCCGTTGCGGTCGATGTACTGCACCACCGCGCCGACGACGGTCTCTTGGCCGACATTCTGGATGGCGATATTGGTCCGCTGGCGGGTGCCGGTGTTGAAGGTCGAGTTGGGCGACCAGCGCACGTAGGGCAGGGCCACCCGGGCGGTGCCGCCGGTGAAGCCGAGGAAGGCGGTCGAGAGGCCGCCGCCGCTCACCTTGCCGACCACCACCATCGTGCCGGTGCCGGCGGTGCGGCTGATAATCGCCGAGCCGGTGCGGTTGTTCGCCATCACGTCGCAGCCGCCGACGCTCTTCTTGCCGCCGGCGCTGACCGTGTAGGGGCCGTCCATCACGTTCAGCTCGACGTTGGTGTCGTACTGGAGCGCGAAAGTCAGGCTGGCCGACAGGTTCACGTTCTGGACCGCGTAGGCGGTCGAGGACGATTGGGCCGCGTAGGTGCATTGGGCCGACGGCATGTAGACCGTCACCGCGCCGGCGCTGGTGCCCTCGAAGGCGGCGCTGTTGTTGGAGTTGACGGCGAACTCGTTAGCCATGGCCGCCAGCGGCGCCGCCGCTCCGCCGCTCACGTAGGTGGCGGTGGCGACCATCGAGCCGGTGAAGCCGGACGGCAGCTGCACGTTGGGATTGCCCGCGAGGTCGAGGAAGGTCGTGCGATAGGGCGGCTGGTTGAGAATGCTGGCCGTCCAGGTGGGCGAGGTCGCGCCCACGGCGTAGAACCGGAAGGTGATGTTGATGTCGCCCGAGGGCGCGGCGCTCTGAATGGCGATGATCGAATTGGTGTTGAACACCGTTTTCAGGGCGGTGGGGATGATCACCGTCGAGCCGGTGGCGTTGACGCCGTTGGCGATCTGCGGCGGGGCGGCGCCGGCGGCCGGGGCGAAGTCCTCGCCGGCCGGGACCGAGCCGGGAACCGCCTGCACCTCGTGCCCCTCATGCACGTTGTTTGGCAGCAGATCCATCACCAGCGGCAGCAGGTAGGTGTTGGTGGCGTTGGAGCTTTGGACGGCGGTCGAGAGCGGCCGGTGGCTGATGCCGGGCGCGAACTGCACCATCGCCACCGCCAGCTGGGTCGTGGGCGAGCTAACCGTTGCCGAGCCGTTGAAATCGGCGCTGCCGCCGATAATGCTGCGGGCCGTCACCGAAGTGCTGGCGCCGGGCGCCAGGGCGGCCGGGCTGTTGTAGGTGTAGATCAGGCTGGCGTTGTCCTTCGAGTAGAGCCTGATGGTGAAGTTCGCAGAGGAGGCGCCGATATTTTGGATCGTAAAGGACGTTTGCCAGTTGGCGCCGTAGGCGACCGCCTTAGCCGCCGGAACGCGGGAAAGGCTGAACAACACGCCTACTATCATCGCGATAAGCAGGGAACGGCGGGACATGGTTTACCCTCCTATGGATCAGTTTGATTGGATCATGCCGGTCAAGGGAGCAGCCTGAGTATACAAGACATACGACATCCTGTCGATACGGCCCCGCCCGCCGCGCCCGGCGCCGGAGCGGGCGGCGGTGTATACTTGAGGTGATTTCACCCCAAGGAGGCGACATGAACGCAAATGTCATCAACGTGCTGCGGCGCGTCGAAATCTTCAAAAACCTGGGCGACACCGAGCTTGGCGCGATCGCCGAGCTCTGTAAGGTGGGGCGGGTCAAGAAGGGCCAGGCGATTTTCCATGAGGACGCCGAGGGCGTGGAGCTGTACGTGGTCCACGACGGCGCCGTCGAGATCCAGGTCAAGACCCGCGGCTCGGACGGCAAGCCGCGCCAATCGACGATCAACACGCTCTACGAAGGGCAGTCCTTCGGCGAGATGGCGCTGCTCGGCTCGGGCGCCCGCTCGGCCAGCGCCATCGCCGCCGCGACCCCGACCACCCTGCTGGTGATGGACGGCAACGAGCTGGCCCGGCTCTGCGACGCCAACCCGCTCATCGGCTCGCGCGTCTACCGCAATCTGCTCGACGACCTGGCCTACAAGCTGCGCTCGGCCTCGCTGCTGCTGCGCGGCCACATCAAATGGCAGGACGGGCAGCTCAGCACGCTGGGCCAGTAGCGGGATCAGCTCGCGGGCGGCCAGGATGATCCGACCAAATCCCAAACGCAAACGGCGCCCTGCCAGATCGGCGGGGCGCCGTTTGCGTTGCCGGGTCAGGCGGCCCGCGCCAGCAGCTCGCCCAGGGCGCGCAGCCGCTCAGGGGTGCAGAGGCCCAGGCCGGGCACGTACTGGACCGCGCCCTCGCGCCAGCCGCGCAGCGTCAGCGCGGCCTCCTGGACCGAGGCGCAGTTGAGCAATGCCGGCAGCTCGGCCTCGGC
>DASWWB010000885.1:0-2964 GCA_036406115.1 Herpetosiphonaceae bacterium | reverse complement strand
TCGCCGCCGCGCTGCGCGGCCAGCTCGCCGCCTGGGATCGGGAGCGTTTCGATATTCTGGTCAACAACGCCGGCATCTTGCGGCTGGGCACCTTCGACGCCGTCACCGAAGCCGATCTTGACGCGATCTACGCCGTCAACTACAAGAGCCCGTTCTTCCTGACCCAGCGCCTGCTGGGCGACCTGGCGGACGGCGGCAGGATCATCAACATCGGCTCGGGCACGGCGCGGATCGCCTTCGGGCCGCTGGTGGCGTACGGCCCGCTCAAGGCGGCCTTGCAGAGCCTGACGCTGTATCTGGCGAATTTCCTCGGCCCGCGCGGCATCGCCGTCAACGCCGTGGCGCCGGGCGGCCTTGACAACGAATTCAACGCCGATGTGTTCCGGCGCCTGCCCCAGGCCCGGGACTACATCATCGGCGGCACCGCGCTGGGGCGGATCGGCGGGTCGGCCGACGTGGGCGGCGCGATCGCCTTCCTGGCGGGGCCGGCGGGCGGCTTCGTCAGCGGGGCGGTCCTGCCGGTCGACGGCGGGTATCATCTGTAGCGCCGGGGCCGCCGCCCGGGGGATGCGGGCGGCGGCCTTTCCTTGACGCCGTCCATGAGCGAGGGCTATAATGACGGCGGAGGATACTATGCGCCCCACGCGCTCAGCCCAGCAAGCGCCAGCCCCCGCCGTGATGGTCCACCTCTACCGCGGCCTGATGGATCGCGCCGCCACTTGGCGCTCGCGGATCGACATGCCGACCAACTGGGCGGTGGTGATCAGCGGCACCAGCTCCTCGTTCGTGCTCAGCGACCCCAGCCACCACCACGCCGCGATGCTGCTGACGATGCTGTTCTGCGTCTCGTTCTGGTTCATCGAGGCCCGGCGCTACCGCTACTACGATCTGTGGGCGACCTGGCTGCGGCTGCTGGAGACCGACTTCTACGCCCCGCTGCTGGGCCAGAACATCCTGGCCGTCGATCAATACTGGCACAAGCTGCTGATCAGCGACATGGTCCATCCGCACTTCAAAATCACGCCGCTGGAGGCGCTGGGGCGGCGCCTGCGCCACAACTACGTGGCGATTTTCCTGTTTCTGCTGTTTGTCTGGCTGCTCAAGCTGATGATCCACCCGCTGGAGCCGGGGCGGCCCATGTTCGAGACCTTCGTTGACGACGCCGCGCTCGGCCCGTTCGGCGGCCAGATGGTCCTGCTGGCGGTGCTGGGGGCCTACGCGGTGATGCTGGTGATGGCCCTGACCACCGTGCCGCGCTGGAGCGGCAAGACCGAGCTGGTGTCCCATGACCGCACGCTGCGCAAACTCTCGCTGCCGCTGGCCCAGCCGGTCGGGCGGCGCTGGAAGCGCAACCAGCCCCGCCGCCGCCACGGCGAGGCCCAAGATTAGGGAGCTATGACTCAAGACGCGCCACCCGCCGAGCCGACCGCCGTGATGCTGGTCCTGGAGGGCCACGCGCCGTACCTGCGCCAGCACGGGCGCTCGGGGGCGGGCGAGGAGCCGCTCCACGAGCTGATCGCCTCGACCTACGCGCCGCTGCTGGCCGGCCTCTATGAGCTGATCGACAGCGGGCTGCCAATCAAGCTGGCGCTGGCCCTCAGCCCGCTGCTGCTCGACCAGCTGGCGGATCCGGTGGTCCAGAAGCATACGATCCAGTCGCTGGAGGCCATGGCGGGCCGCGCCCAGGCTGATGTGCGGCGCTGGCAGGCCGAGGGCAACGACCACGCGGTCTATCTGGCCCGCTTCTACGCCCAGCTCCACCTGCGCACGCTCCAGATTTTCGAGCGCCAGTTCGGCCGCAACCTGGTGGCCGCCACCCGGATGCTGGCCGAGGCCGGCGTGATCGAGGTCGTGGCCCACACCGCGACCAACGCCGCCATCCCGCGCTGCGAGCGCGCGATGCTGCGGGTGCAGCTGGAGGTCGGGCTGATCTCGACGCTGCGCCACCTCGGCCAGCGGCCGGCGGTGCTGTGGGCCGCCAACGACGCCTTGACGCCCCAGCTCGTCGATCTGCTGCCGGAGCTGAAATTGCGCGGGATCGTCGGCTCGCCGATGATGTCGGCCGAGCATGTGCCGCCCTCGTGGGTCGATCGCGGCCGCCGCGTCTGGGCGCTGACGCCCGACAACCGGCTGCTGGCCCATATCCGCTCCGCCTCGACCGGCTACCCCGGCGACAGCATCTATCGCTCCGACCGCCGCGACCCCTTCTCCGGCGAGCGCTACTGGCGCCGCTCCGACGACGGCGCCGGCGAGGAGTGGTACGATCCCTTCCACGCCTACGGCCGGGCGCGCCAGCACGCCCAGCACTTCATCCACGTGCTGCGCGACGAAGCGGCCACCGAGTCGGTCCGGCGCAGCGGCCAGGCGCTGGTGGTGGCGGCCGAGATGGAGCTGTTCGGCGGCGGCTGGTTCGAGGGCGCGGTCTGGCTGCGCACGCTGCTGGAGGAGCTGGCCCGCGAGCCGTCGCTGCGCCTCACCACGCCGGGCGCCTATGTCGAACGCCACCCGCCGGCCCAGATGCAGCTGCCGGTGCGCTTCGAGACGCCGGTCGTCGACGGCGCGCTCTGGTCGGCGACCCACCGGCTGCGCGAGGCGGTCGAGCGCTTCCCCGGCGCCGCCGGCGAGCGCGAGCGGCTGCTCAACCAGGCCGCCCGCGAGCTGCTGCTGGCCCAAAGCAATGACTGGCAGCAGCTCCACTCCACGAGGCTCGGCAGCTACGGCAAGCAGCGCCTCGCCAGCCATCTGGCCCGCTTCGACCGCCTGTTGGCCCTCGGCGAGCAGGATCTGCTCACGCCGCCCCAGCGCGCCGAGCTGGCCGAGCTGGAGGAGCAGGATAATCCGTTTCCCTTTTTGAACTACCGCCTGTTCGGGGGAGGGTAGATTCTTTCGCCTGGCCGGCGGGGCTTGGGTGCTGGCGCGGCTACTTCTCATCCTCCTTGCAGGAATTGGCAACCTCCCCCCGCC
>DASWWB010000884.1:0-1770 GCA_036406115.1 Herpetosiphonaceae bacterium | reverse complement strand
CGCGGCCGGGACGGGCTGGCCGGATCGAGCAGCAGCACCGCCGCCCAATCGGCGAGGTGGGCGACCATGAACTGGCAGACATTGCTCAGGGTGGGCTCGAACTCCAGCGAGGCGTTGAGCATCACGCTGGCGGTGGCGAGGACAATCAGCTGGTCCTGATAGAGCACCGCCCGCTGCCGGGCCTTGGCCTCGGCCTCGTAGAGCCGGGCGCGCTCCAGAGCCTGGGCGCACTGGTGGCCGAGCGTTTCCATGAAGCGCCGGTCGGCGGCGCTCCAGCTTCGCGCCTCGACGAAGCTCAGGCCGATCCCGCCGATCACCTTGCCGTCCACGATCAGCGGCAAGGCGGCCCAGGATTGGTAGGGCAGGTGGCCGTAGTCGGCGGCGGCCGAGGGGTAGCGCCGCGCCCGCTGCGCCCGCGACGAGAGGAATTCCGGCTTCTTGCTGCGCACGACATCCGCCAGCAGCGCCCGGCCGCTGACCGGGAAGCGCCGCCAGCGCGCGATCACCGCCTCGTCGTAGCCCCGGCTTTGCAGCACCTCCAGCTCCGTTTTGTCATCCGTGAGCAGGCAGACCGAGCCGGCCTGGGCTTCAAGGGCCGGCAGGCCTTCGCTGAGGATCACTTCGGCGACCTGGCTGGCGGTGAGGGCCGAGGTCAGGCCGGCGGCGACGCGCTGGAAGCGGGCGGCGTAGTCGATCGCCCGTTCGGCCCGCTGCCGCCCCAGGCGCTCGGTCTGGAAGCGTCGGGCGTGCTCCAGGGCGCGGGCGGCCGGCTTGGCGTAGGCGTTGGCCAGCTCCAGCTCCTCGATCCCGTACTCGCGGCCGGGCCTGGCGAAGGCGAAGGTCAGGCTGCCGACAATCGCCTGGCCGATGGCGAGCGGCAGGCTGAGCAGCGTCGTCGGCGCGAGCCGGCCGGCTGCGGCGGGCGCGCCGCGCTCCAGCAGCCGCATATCGCGCAGCAGCGCCACGCTGCCGGTGCGGATCACCGCCGCCACCGGGTGATCATCATTGATTTGAAGCGGGAATTCGTGTTTCAGCTGCCGCGCCAGCGCCTCGTCGCCGCGATCGGCGCAGGCGACGGCGGCGCGCTGGATGCGGCCGTGGGCGTCCAGCAGATCGACGGCGCACCAATCGCCCAGCGCCGGCAGCGCGAAACGCGCGATGGTCTGGAGCGTTGTCGCGTAATCCAGCGAGCCCATCAGCGCGGAGGATGCGTCCACGATGAATTGGAGCACGGTCTCGCTCAAAGTGTCATTCCTGGTTGATGCAAGGTCAAGCATAGTGTTTGATGTGACGAAGGTAATCAAACGGCTCATTGCACGAACAGTGCCACCGCCGGGCTCAGCCGCCGGGCTCGCCGTCGCCGGGCTCGATCGCATCGCCCCAGCGCAGGTCGCGGGCTTGGCGCCAGCCAGGGTGGCGCTTGCCGATCTGCTCGGCGCGCAGCCCGTCGGCGGCGCACAGCTCCAGGCTGATCTTGCCCGGCTCGACCCGGGGGTGGCGCAGCACGCGGGCGGCGATCGGTGCGGCGGGGTGGCGCGACACCGCCAGATACGAGAATTTCTCATCCTCGAAGCCCAGATCGGCCTGCTTGACGGCGCGCTGGAGCTTGGTGCGGCCGATGCGCTGGCTGAAGTGGCACCAGTCGCCGGGGCCGAGCGGGCAGGCGGCGGCGTGGGGGCAGGGCGCGACCATCGCCGCCCCGGCCGCCAGCAGCCGCTCGCGGGCGGCGCGGATCAGCTCGAAGCCGCGCGGCGTCCCCGGCTCGACGAG
>DASWWB010000883.1:0-3958 GCA_036406115.1 Herpetosiphonaceae bacterium | reverse complement strand
CATGCCGCTGCCGGTGTCGCTGACGCTCAGCACCACGTAGCTGCCGGGCTGGATGTCCTCGTCCGTCCCGGGCGCCGGCAGATCCAGCGCCACGGCGGCGGTCTCGATCGTCAGCCGGCCGCCGTCGGGCATGGCGTCGCGAGCGTTGATGCAGAGATTGAGCAGCGCGTTTTCCAGCAGATTGGCGTCGGTCAGCGCCTCGCGCAGCGGCTCCTCCAGCCACAGCAGCAGCTCGACGCGCTCGCCGAGGGTGCGGCGCAGCAGATCTTCCATCGAACGGACCAGGGCGTTGGCGTCGGTCGGCGCCATGTCGAGGTTTTGCTTGCGCGAGAAGGCCAGCAGCCGGTGAGTGAGGGCCGCCGCCCGCTTGGCCGAGCTTGTCGCCAGCTTCATGTAGCGCTCGATCCGGTCGCTCTTGCCCGCGGTGATCTGGCGCTGGAGCATGTCCAAGCCGCCGATGATGCTGGTCAGCAGATTGTTGAAATCGTGGGCGATGCCGCCGGTCAGCTGGCCGATCGCCTCCATCTTCTGGGCCTGGCGGAGCTGGGCCTGGGCGCGCTCCAGCTCGGCCCGGCGCTGCTTTTCCTCGGTGATGTCGCGGGCCACGCAGTAGAGCAGGCCGTCCTTGGGCGCGGCGCTCCAGGAGAGCCAGCGATAGGAGCCGTCGCGGTGGCGGAAGCGATTGTGGAACTCGTGGGTCACCGCGCCGCCGGCCAGCGCCTCAACTTCATCCCTGGTGCGGCCGTGGTCTTCGGGATGCTCGATCCAGGCCGAGGTCCTGCCGACGATCTCCGCCTCCGACCAGCCCAAGGTGCGCTCCCAGGCCGGGCTGACGCTGTGCCAGACGCCGGTTTCGTCGGCTATGCCGAGCAGGTCGTGGCTCATCTGCCAGATGTTGTCGCGCTCGCGGGTGCGGGTGCGGACCTCGCCCTCCAGCCGCTGGTTCAGCTGGTTCAGCTGGGCCTCGGCCTGCTTCTCGCGGTCGATATCGATGATCGTGATCACGGCCCCGGCGATCGCGCCGGCCTCGTCGAGCACCGGCCCGCCGATCACCCGGATCCAGGCCCGGCGCCCGTCGCCGCGCTGGTAGTGGAACTCGCGCTCGGTGACCGCGCCGGTGGTGACGGCGACGTAGAGCGGATAGTCCTCGACCGGCACCAGCCGGCCGTCGGCGTAGTAGGCGATCCACTCGCCGTACTCATCGGCCGAGGGCGAGGGCAGCACCGGATGGCCGAGAATCTGCTCGACCCGGGCGTTGCCGCCGGTGATCTTGCCGGATGGGACTTCGGCGAAGACAATCCCCACCGGCAGCGTGTCGAAGATCGCCCGCAGCTGGGCCTCGCTCTGCCGGAGCGCCGCCTCGGTCCGCTTGCGCTCGTCGATGTCGATCAGCACGCCGGGGAAGCGCAGCGGCGTTCCGTCGCGCCCGAGGTCGCAGTGGCCGTTGGCCTCGATCCAGCGGTACTCGCCGTCCAGGTGGCGGACGCGGTATTCGGCGCGGTAGGGGCCGCCGCTGGCGGTCGCCGCCTCGATCAGCCCGGCGACCCGGTCGCGGTCATCGGGATGGATGGACTCGATCGCGACGCTGATCGGCAAGCCGCCGGCCGCGGCCTCCTGGTCGAGCGAAAAATAGCTGGCGAAGCGCTGGTCGGCGGTGAAGCGGTCGGCGGGGATGTCCCAATCCCAGGTGCCGATCACGGCGCCGGCGTTCAGCGCGAGCTGGAAGCGGGCCTCGCTTTCGCGGCGGCGGCGCTCCTCCAGCATGCTGCCGGTGGTCTCGACCACGATCGCCAGCACGCCTGCCGGCTGCCCCTGCTCGTCGAAAATCGGGCTGTAGTTGAGGTCGAACCAGGCTTCGGCCGGCTTGCCGCCGCGCATCAAGACGAACGGCTGGTTGCGGTAAGACAGGCTTTCGCCGCGCAGCCCGGACTCCACGACATTGCGGTTGAACTCGGCGGCCTCGGGCCAGCCGCTGATCACGCTGCTCCCCAGCAGCCCCGGGTGGCGCTCGCCGCTGATCACCGCGTAGCCGTCGTTGTAGAGCAGCAGCCCCTCCTCGCCCCACAGAATGGCCATGGGCACGGGCGCCGGCAGAATCAGGCTAAAGGCGGTGCGCAGGACGGCGGGCCAGGAGTCGAGCGGGCCCAGGGCGGTGGCGGCCCAATCCATCGCGCGGATGGCGGCGCCGGGGAGCGCGGGGTTGTCGGGGAGGGTGGCGTGGGTCATCGATGCTCCTTCGCCCGGCAGGGCGCGCCGATTGCGGCAAGTGCCTGCGGCTCCTGCCGTGCGTGCTCCCTGTATTGTAGCAAAAGAGCCGGTCGCCCGCTTGGCGACGCAGGGTGAGGCGCGGGGGGATCGGCGATTGGCGATGGGGGACACGGGGGCTTGGGGATGGGGGACTGGGGATCGGGGTCAAACGACGTGTCGCTGCCCCCTGATCCCTGACCCCTGGCCCCTCATCCTGGAAATCACTCCGCGCGATAGGCGTAGCGGGCCGGCTCGGTGGTGGCGGCGGTGGCTCCGCTCACCACCAGCACGGCGCGGGCGCCGGCGGGGATGGTCCAGCGCGCCTGGCCGGCGGCGACCGGGATCTCCTCGACGCTGGGCGGCTGGCCCGGCGCGAAGACGACGCCGCGCAGTTCCCACTCCTGGGGCAGGCGGTTGGCGATCTCCACGAAGCCGGCGCCCTGCCAGTCGAGCGGCGCGGCGCCGTCGACACGCAGGCCGGCTAGCGCCAGGCCGGGCGTGTTGTAGGCTTCGTCGTTGACCAGCCAGAAGCGCAGGCTGATCTCCTTGCCGGCCCAGCGGCCGAGGTCGGCCTGCTGTTCGCGCCAGCCGCCGCTCTGGCCGGTCACGCCCTGGCCGAGATTGAGGCCGAGCGGATTGCCGGGCTCGCTGGCGGGGATGGCGAGCGGCTGCCAGGTGGCGCCGCCGTCCTCGGAGAGCGTCAGATAGGCGTAGTCGTAGTCCTGCTCGATGTCGTGCCAGGCGTCGAAGCGCAGGCTGGCGCCGCCCTCCGGCACGCGCAGGGCGGCGGAGAGCGTGCTGATCCGCGAGTCGCCCCGCCCGCCCCACCAGAACCGCCCGCCGCCGCCGGGCGGAACCCCGGCGCCCAGCACCGGCACCGTCGCCGCCCCGCTGAAGACAATCGTGCGCTGGGTGGCGGCCGGCTGCCACTCCAGGTAGTCGGCGCCGAGCTGGCGGACGAGGCCGGTCTCGTCGCTGGGCAGCGCGCCGACCGGCTCGACGGTCTGCGGCAGGCTTTGGTAGGCGTAGCGTCCGTCGGCGAGCTGTGGATCGTTGATCAGATTGGCAACCGCCCACGTCGCGTAGAGATCGCTGAACGATTGGATGTCCGGGTGGCGGCGCCGGATCGCGTCGACCAGGGTCTGCGTCTCGTCGCCGGCGTCGCGGCCGGCCAGCTCGCCGAGCGGCAGCCCGTCCGGCAGCTGGTCGTTGAGATAGCGCAGGAACAGCTCGGCGGCGCCGTAGTGGCTGTTGGGCGAGCCGCTGAGCGCGCTCCAGTCGTTGAGCTGCACATCGGGATCGATCAGATAGGTGCCGGCCAGGCTGTCGTCGCCGAAGCCCGAAAGGTGTTCGGTCAGCATCGAGCCGCCCTCGTTGAACCAGATCGCCGGATGGCCGAGGACGCGGCGGTGGAGCAGATGCTGGGTTTCGTGGGCCAGCACGCTCACGTAGCCGTCGCTGCCCGGCGGGCGCGAGTCGGTGTTGATGAAGATCATCGGGCGCTGGTTGGAGTAGCTGTTCAGCTCGCGCGGCAGCTCGTTGTCGGCGGAGTAGTAGCCGCCCAGCCCCGGGATGCGGGCGTTGAGGACCGTGATCTGCTGGCCGGGCTCTGCGCGCTCGCCGTAGAGCCCGGCCAGCGCCGGCCAGGCCTGATCCTCGAAGGCCGCCGCCGATTGCTGGAGCTGCTCCTCGGTGTAGGGCAGGCTGTCTT
>DASWWB010000882.1:0-1592 GCA_036406115.1 Herpetosiphonaceae bacterium | reverse complement strand
CTGGTTGCGGTGCGCAACCAGGCCACGACCGACAGCTCGGAGGCCCTGCAAGCCCAGGCCGAGCAGTACCTGCTGCGGGTGGCCCAGGCCAACGCCGCCAGCACCGGCCAGACCCTCCGCGCCGTCCAGCAGCTGGCGGTCATCACCCGCGGCTACCTCCAGCAGCCGGACGACAGCCCGGCGCCGCTGCCGGAGCTGCAAGTGGCGCGCAACGGCCGGCGCTACACCAACGGCGCCACCACCATCCTGGTGCCCGCCGAGGCCGACGAAGGGCGCGCCCGCTCGGACCTGCTCTACGGCCAGCGGCTTGAGCAGCTGCTGCCCTCGCTCCAGGCGCCGGAGATCGTCCGCATCTCCTACCTGACCGAATCGACTCTCCGCACCTATCCCAACATCGCCCCCAACGACCCGCCCGCCGACTGGCTGCCGACCAGCGAGGCGGCCTGGCAGGCCAGCCTGCCGGAGCAGAACCCCAGCCGCGCCCCGGTCCTGACCGGCATCCACCCCTCGATCGACCAGGCCGAGTCGCTGGTCTCGGCGGTGGCGCCGGTCTATGTCGACGGGGACTTCGCCGGCACCGTGAGCGTCGATGTCAGCCTGGAGCGGCTCACCGCCTATCTCAGCGGGCTGATCGTCGACCGCAGCGGCTTCGCGTTCCTCACCGACAGCGCCGGCAAGGTCGTCGTCACCACCGCCGAGGGCCAGCAGGCGCTGCCCGGCCAGCTGCTGCCCGATGCGGCCGGCACTCCCGGCAGCGAGGCTGACAGCGCGACCCTGGCGCCGATCTTCGACGCGCTGACCAAGGGCCGCAGCGGGGTCGCGAGCGCGACGCTGCGCGGCCGGGGCTACGTGCTGGCCTACGCGCCGATCAGCGGCCCGGGCTGGGGCCTGGTGCTGGCGGCGCCGCTCGATGAGATCACGGCCCGCACCGAGGCGACCGCCGGCAGGATCGCGGGCATCACCAACCAGAGCCTCGCGCTCGCGCTGGGCCTGGCGCTGCTCTCGGTGATCGCCATCGCCGTCGGCATGACCATCCTGCTGCGGCGCCAGCTCGTCCAGCCGCTGACCGCGCTGATCAGCGCCACCGACGCCGTCGCCGCCGGCAAGCTCCAGCCGCTGGAGATCACCAGCCAGAACGAGCTGGGCCAGCTGGCGACCTCCTTCAACACGATGACCACGGCGCTCAAATCGGCCCGGGCCGAGACCGAGGCCAAGGAGGCCGCCCGCGAGGAGGCCATGCGCGATCTCTCGCAGGTGGTCGCCTCGCTGGAGCAGGCGCTGGCCGAGCGCCAGCAGCTCTCGCAGATGCTGGGCGAGACGACCTCGCCGGTCATCCCGGTGATCAAGGGCGTGCTGGTGATGCCGCTGATCGGCAATCTCGACCAGCAGCGCATCGACCTGGCCATGACGGTCCTGCTGCGCAATGTCGAGCGCGAGCGCGCCCACACCGTGCTGATCGATGTCACCGGCGTGCCGATCATCGACACGCTCGCCGCCCAGGGCCTGCAAACGATGGTCGACTCAATCCAGCTGCTCGGCGCCGTTGTGGTGCTGGTCGGCGTCGGCCCCGAGGTCGCCCAGATGCTCGTCTC
>DASWWB010000881.1:0-6041 GCA_036406115.1 Herpetosiphonaceae bacterium | reverse complement strand
AACGCCGCCGGTCTGGCCCACATCACCCAGCAGCTCCTCCTGCTCAGCAGGTCCGGCGAGATTGACATCGTCCAGGCGCCATGCCCGGTGGCGCCGCTGCTCGTGCAAGCCCAGCTTGAGGCGCAAAGCCGCGCTGCGGCCCATCAATTGGCGATCAGCGCGACCGTCGAGATCCCAGACGAGGCCCTGACGATTGTCGGCGACGCGCAGTGGATCAATCTGGCGCTCCGCACGGCCACGCGGAATGCCTTCGACGCCCTGAGCCTCGACGGCGAGGGCCGGCTCACGCTCCGCGCGCTGGCGACGGACGCCGCCATTACCATCCAGATCGCGGATACCGGCCCCGGCTTCACGCCCGCCCAGCTGGCGCAGCTGGATCCGCAGCGCGTCGCCAGCGGGGATATTTTGCGCTGGACCACCAAAATGGGCGGCAGCGGGATCGGGATCGCCTGTCTCGTCCATGTGATGCGCCTGCACCATGGCCAGGTGGTGTTCGCGAACGCCCCTGGCGGCGGCGCGCTCGTCAGCCTGATCTTCGCCCGACCGGAGGCCGCGCGATGACCCGTCCCCTCACTGTGCTGTACGTGGAGGATCGCGAGGACCATGTGCTGCGCGCGCGCTACTTGCTGGAGCGCATCCAGGGCTACGCGGTCAGCTTCCACACCGCGCGCACGGTGGTCGACGGCGAGCGCAAAGCCCGGCTGCTGCTCGATCCGCAGCGGAGCGATCCGGCGCCGACGGCGATTATGGTGGACATGCATCTGCCGATCGGCGCGTTTCAGCAGGGCGTCGACGGGTCGGTGCTGCTCAACGCGCTGGCCCACGATATGCAGCGCGGCCGGGTGGCCCCGGGCATTCTGATCGGCGTCAGCGCGGAGATGACGCCCAGCCGCGCCGCCTTCAGCCTCCAGGCGACCGACCACGTCTGGCACAAACCGCTGTCGCCGGCGCATATGGAGCGCCTCGCGGCCCTGGTGGAGCAGGGGCCGCCCTGGGCGCCCGCCGCCGCCGCGCCGCCGCCCGCCCTGGCCGCCGTCGCGCCCATGTATCAAACAGTGATGGATCTGGCCCGGCAGCTCACGATCCACAATGATCCGGCGACGGTTCGCTTTGACGGGCGCGCCGTGATCGGCGCCCTCACCGGCACGCTGCGGCTGGAAGCCGACGCCTATCGGCGCGGCGTGCAGCTTGTGGCGTTGCTCGGCGGGAGCGAGGCGGCCCGGGCCGCGCTCCGCGCCGGACTGCCATACCTGCCGCCGCGATCGCAGCTCGCGCTACGGGCGCTGCTCGACGGCTGCACCCAAACCGAGCTGATTCAACGCCTGGCCCTCACCCGCCGCACCATCACCCCGGTGCTTGATGATCTCTACCATCACGTCGGCGCCCTGGTGCTCCAGTCCATGTAGGAGACCGTATGCCCCATCGCACCCGCCGCCCGGCGCTGCTGGCCCGCCATCGGAGCCGCCAGGCGCTGCGCGAACTCCAGCGCCGCGCCGAGGCCATGACCTGCGGCGATTTCCAGCACCGCGGCCAGCCGGTCAGCGGCGCCCGCGCCGTCGAGAACCTGCGCCTGGCGATCGATGTGATGGGCGAGCATATCGAGCAGGCCCAGCGCACCATGCAGGACTACATCAACGCCCTGACCAGCGCCCAGGAAGCCGAGCGCGGCCGAATCGCCCGCGAGCTGCACGACGACACCATCCAGCAGCTGATTGTGCTGGCCCAGGGCGTTGATCGGCTCCAGCGCGCCTATGAGCGCGCGCCGGATCAGGTGCCGGGCCGGCTTTCCGCGCTGCGCATCGACATCACGGACCTGATCCATGCCCTGCGGACGCTGATCGCCGATCTGCGCCCGCCCGCCCTCGACGAGCTGGGGCTGGTGCCGGCGGTCGAGCTGCTGGTCCGCGAACGCGCGGCGAGCGCGCTTGCGGTGCGGGTGGAGGTCGCCGGCATCCAGCGGCGCCTGGATGCGGAAAGCGAGCTGGCGGTCTTCCGCATGATCCAGGAGGCCTGGAGCAATATCCGCCGCCATGCCCAGGCGGCCAACGCGACGATCGCCCTCGCCTACGGCCGCACTGAGCTGGAGGTGACGGTCAGCGACGATGGCAAGGGGTTCGCGCCGCCGCCGCCGGGCGCGAAGCCGGCCGGCCGCTGGGGCGTGCTGGGCATGCGGGAGCGCGCCAGCATGATCGGCGGCACGTTGTTGATCAGCAGCGCGCCGGGCGCCGGGACCGTGGTCCGCCTCGCCGCGCCGTATCCCGGCGCCGGCAATCGCGATCCTGTCTGCGGCATGCCGGTGCGGCCGAGCGATCCGGGAGTCGAGGCGGGCGCGGCGCTGTACCGCTTCTGTTCGACGGCCTGCAAAGAGCTTTTTGTCAGCAATCCCGCCCGCTATCTGGCGCCAGCGCCGGAATGACGGGCGGCGCCGGGTGGCGGGACCGTTGCCGCGCGGCGGCGACGACATCCGCGCCGCCGCGCAGCCGGAGCTAGCCGGTGGTGCCGAGGCCGCTGGCGAGCGCGTTGACCGTCAGCAGGAGCTTGAGCAGCAAGGCTTCGGCTTCCTGGTGCGCTCCCGCCGCGCGCAGCCCGCGCCAGTCGCGCAGCATCCGCAGCTGCTGGCGGTGCAAGAGGGCCAGTCCATCCTGGCGCGCGGCGTTCGCGCGGGCGACATTCGGCCGGCGCTCGGCCAGCGGGCCGCCGTACACCGCCTCCAGCATGCGGGTCGTCCGCGCCAGCTCGGCGAGAATATCGTCCAGGATGCGCGCGCGCAGATCCGCGTCCTCGACCAGGGCGGCGTATTCGCGCATCATCCCGACATCGGTGCTGGCCACGCTCGTGGCGACATTGCTGATGATGTAGTGCCAGGGCGTCCAGGTGAAAAGCTGATCGCGGAGCCGGGCGATGGCCGCGGGATCGGCTTGGCTGAGCGCCTCCAGGGCGGTGCCCACGCCGTACCAGCCGGACAGGTAAAATCGCGCCTGGCTCCAGCTGAACACCCATGGGATCGCCCGCAGATCGGCGATGCTCTGCTGGCCGGTGCGCCGCGCGGGCCGCGAGCCGATCCGGCTTTCCTCGATGACATCGATGGGCGTGGCCTGGCGGAAAAAGGCGAGGAAGCCCGGCTGGCGGATCAGCGCCTCGTAGGCTTGGCGGCTGGTGTCCGCCAGCTGATCGAGCGCGGATTCGAGCGGATTCGCCTGGGCGGGGACGTGCCGGTGCTGCGCGATTTGGCTGGCGGCGCCGGCCAGCAGCAGCTCCAGCTGGTAGGCGGCGGTTTCGCGGTTGGCGTACTTCTGGGCGATCGTCTCGCCTTGCTCGGTCATGCGCAGGCCGCCGTCGAGGGCCCCGGCCGGCAGCGCGCGTAAAAACCGATTCGTCGGGCCGGCGCCGCGGCTGATCGTGCCCCCGCGGCCATGGAAGAATTGAATGGCCACGCCGTTGCGCCGCCCGACCTCCACCAGCGCCTGCTGCGCGCGATACAAGCCCCACAAGCTGCTGATGATGCCGCCGTCTTTGTTGCTGTCGCTGTAGCCGATCATCACCTGCTGGACGGGCTGGGCGGCGCCGAGGCGCTGGCGCCGGGCCTCCAGGCTGCGGCGGGTCAGCGGATGGGCCAGGAAATCCTGGAGAATCGCCGGGCTGGCGCGCAGATCGTCGATGGTCTCGAACAGCGGCACGACCGGCAGCGGGCAGACCGGCGCGTCGTCGCCCGCCTCGAGCAGGCCGGCGTCGCGGGCGAACAGATAGGGGAGCAGCAGATCGGAGAGGCTGCGCGTCATGCTGACAATCAGCGCGCCGAGCCCCGCCGGGCCGTGGGCGCGCAGGTGCCCGGCCAGAACCCGGTAGCAGCTCAGCACCGCGTCGGCCTCGGGCCCGACAGCAGCATCGCTGCGCACGAACGGGCGCGGCGACGCCAGCTCTGTCTCAAGGAGGGCGCGGCGCGCCGTCTCATCCCAGTCGGCGGCGGCGGTGTCGGCGAAGCGGGCGGCCGCGAGCAGCTGCGCCAGCGCCCGATCGTGAAACGCGCTGTTTTGGCGCACATCAAGCACGGCCAGATGGAAGCCGAAGCTCCGCAGCAGGGCGGCGACCGGCCGCACCTCGGCGTCGATCAGGCGCCGGGCGCCCACCGCCCCCAGCGCCTCCGCCAGCACGCGCAGGTCGGCGTGCAGCTCATCAGCCTGCCCGTAGGCGGCGCCCTCGAGCGGCGGGGCGGTTTGTTGGGACGGCGCCGGCAGCCGCGCGATCATCAGGTTGACGAGCTGGCGCCAGGGCTCGTTGGGGTTTCTGCCGAGCGCCTGGCGGCCCTGCTCGCCAAGGAGGGCCGCCAGCTCGTCGATCCGGGCCAGCAGCCCGGGCGGGGCCGCATGCAGCTCGTCGGAAAGGCTGAGCCGGCGGGCCAGCTCCGTCAGATGCTGGCCGATCAGCTCCAGCGCGTTGCGGCGCAGCTCCGCCAACGTCGCCTCGGTGACCTCGGCCGTCACAAGCGGATGGCCGTCGCGGTCGCCGCCAACCCAGGTCGCAAACGTCAGGCGCGGCAGCTCGCCGGGGTCGCCGAGCAGCTGCGGATCAAAGCCCGCCTCCGCCCAGGCCTGGCGCATGCGCCGGTCAAGCAGCGGCAGGACGCCGGGGAAGACGGTGCGCAGGTAGAAGATGACATTCTGGCGCTCCGCCGCGACATCGGGCTTGCGCAGGAAGATCTCGCCGGTGCGCCAGATGCGCTCCAGCAAGGCCATCATGGCATCGCGGATCCCCTGCTGCTCGAAGCGGCTCCCGGCGTCCGCCGCGTAGCTCCGCAGCAGCCCGTACAGCTCGCGATGGTGGTCGAGGATGGTGGCGCGCTTGGCTTCGGTCGGGTGGGCGGTCAGGACGGGCTCGATGCGGACCTGGCTGAGCGCGCCGGCGATCTGGCGGGCGTCGAGCCCCGCGTCGCCCAGTTTGCGCAGCGTGTTGCCCCACATGCCGGGAAGCGCCGCCAGCCCTTGCGCCTCCTCCAGCTCGCGCCGGTCGTCGGCGGCGGCCTGCTCCTCGGCCATGTGCAACAGCTGGAAGGCCATCGAAAGCGCCTGCGCGATGCGCTCCGGCGCGACGGGCTCGGCGGGAGCGATCGGCGCCTGCTGATCAGGGGCCCAGGCGAGGAGCCGCGCCAGCTCCGTCTCGCCAATCGCATCTAACATCTCGCGGAAACAGGCCATCAAAAGCCCAAAGCCGGCAGGTCGTTGATCGGATCCCATGAATGGCGCCCCTCCTTGCTGCGGGGCGGGCGCGCTCGGCAGCCCGCCGCCGGATGTGACCGTACTCTACCATAGGGCGAGCGCCGCCGACTGAACGGCTAGGCGTCCGCGCGCTCGGCCAGCGTCCGCACCGCGCTGCCGAGCAAGGGGAAGACGTGGGCGGCGCCGATGTGGTCGGTCACGCCGGTTCGTTGGAGCATGCGGGAGAGCGAGCCGCTGGCGCGGGCGACGGCAAGCCCGATGCCATCATCGCGCAGCTCATCTGCCAATTCGATCAGCATGCTCGCAGCGGTGGTGTCGATATCGACGATCGCCTCGGCATCCACCAGCACCCAGCGCAGCGGCGCCGCGCTTGAGCGGATGATCGCTCTGATCTGCTCGCGGAACATGCTGGCATTGGCGAACATGAGCGGCCCGTCGAAGCGGTAGACGATCAGGCCCGGCAGCATGGCGTGCTCGCCCGCCGCGTCCGGCGCGATTTCGCGGTACCCCTCCTGCTCCTCGCCGGGCAGCAGGAGCGCGTCACGCGGCCGCACGATGCGCGTGAGGGTCATGATCAGCGCCAGCGCCACCGACAGCCCAATCGCCTCCAGCAGGCCCAGCGTCAGCACGCCGACCATCGTCAGGATGGCGAGCCAGAACTCGCTGCGCCGCATGCGGTAGATCTGCTGAAATCCTTGCCAGTCGATCAGCCCGGCGACGGCTTTGATCAGGACGGTCGCAAGCACCACCACCGGCAGCAACGACAGCACGTCCGTCAGGAAGGCGAGGAAGATCCCGAGCAGGCCGACGGCTGCGAGGCTCGCGACC
>DASWWB010000880.1:0-3685 GCA_036406115.1 Herpetosiphonaceae bacterium | reverse complement strand
GGCGGCCGGGAGCCCCCCGGGCGGCGCGGGCCAGGCGCTGCTCGCCGAGTGGCGGGAGCGCCTGGCGGCCCTGCACGACGCCAGCGGCGACGAGCGCGAGCGCGGCCAGCTGCTGGCCGCCATCGGCCGGCTGGCAGCGCTTAAGCCTGGGCGCCCTTAGCCACCTCGACCGCCTTCTGGGCGGCCTCGGCCAGCGTGCTGGCGGGGATCAGGCTGGCGTCGGCCAGAATGCGCTGGCCCTCGGCCTCGTTGGTGCCGACCAGCCGCACCACCATCGGCACCTGGCGCTTGACGGTCTTCTGGGCCTCGACGATGCCGCGGGCGACCTCGTCGCAGCGGGTGATGCCGCCGAAAATATTGACCATCACGGCCTTGACGTTGGGGTCGTCGAGGATGATATCCAGCGCCGCCGCGACCTTCTGGGCGTTGGCGCCGCCGCCGATGTCGAGGAAGTTGGCCGGCTCGCCGCCGAACAGATTGACCACGTCCATGGTCGCCATCGCCAGGCCGGCGCCGTTGACCATGCAGCCGATGTCGCCGTCCAGCTTGATGAAGGTCAGGTCGCTCTGGCGGGCCTTGATCTCGGCCTCGGGCTCGCCGGCGGTGTCGCGCAGGCCGGCCAGCTCCTTGTGGCGGAACAGGCCGCTGTCATCGAGGACGATCTTGGAGTCGAGGGCCTGGAGCTGGCCGTCGGCCTTGACCACCAGCGGGTTGATCTCGGCCAGCTCGGCGTCGTGGTCGACGAAGGCTTTGTAGAGGCCGGCGGCGATCTGGGCGAACTGGCGGGCCTGCTTGCCGTCGGTCAGGCCGATGCGGAAGGCCAGCTCCAGGGCCTGGAACGGCTGGAGGCCGAGCAGCGGGTCGGCGGCGAGCTTGATGATCGCGTCGGGGTTGTCCTTGGCGACCTCCTCGATCTCGATGCCGCCCTCCGAGGAGGCGATCATCATGATCCGCTTGGAGGCGCGGTCCATGATGACGCCCAGGTAGATCTCTTTCTCATAGGTGATGGCCTCGGCGACCAGCACCTTCTCGACCGTCAGGCCCTTGATGTCCATGCCCAGGATCTGGCGGGCGGCCGCCTCGGCCTCGGCGGGCGTCTCGGCGAGCTTGATGCCGCCGGCTTTGCCGCGGCCGCCGACGTGGACCTGGGCCTTGACCGCCACCTTGGCGCCGACCTGCTCGGCGAGCGCGCGGGCCTCCTCAGGCGTGCTGGCCACGCCGCCGCCCGTCACCGGGATGTTGTAGCGGGCGACGATATCGCGGGCCTGATATTCGTGGAGCTTCAATCTGTCCTCCTGTGATCGTCAATGATCGGTGCGGGCGCGGCAGCGGACCGCCGCCCGCGGCGGCTGGCATGGTAGCAGGCGGGGCGGCGCTTGGCAAATGTGGGAAAGATCACTATGAATCGGTGAATTACCAAATGCGTGTGATGTCGTACGGGTCCAGCAGTGAGTCAGCGCTGATGAGGGGGAGTGATTCCGTTTGGCTTTGGGCGACGATAAGCCGGTCAAACGGATCGCGGTGGTGTAGAGGAAGCGTTGCAACGCGCAGCGTGTGGCTGATGGAGATGTCGAGAATGCCGATATCATTGAGCATCAGCTGGTTTGTGACGAACAGATCGAACGGTTGGCTGAGATGAAGTTTGCCAAGGCTGACTTTGATGGCCATTTCCCAAATACTGGCAATGCTGACGAATAATCCGTTCTCTGGGGATTCAATGATCTGGCGGGCTGGCTTTGTAGAGCGCATCGTGGCCTTCGACGAACCAAATGAACGTATGAGTGTCGAGGAGGTAATTCACTCCATATACTCCCGAAAATCTTCCAGAGGAGCGTCGAAATCATCGGCCATGGAGATTAATCCTTTGGCGCTGCCGAACCGGCGTCGTTGGCGTGTCTGCTTGATGGGCAACAGGCGAATTGTCTGCTGATCGTCGGTTGTGATCAACACCACCTCGCCCCGTACTGCCGCCTCAATCAAATGCGAGAGCTGGCTGGCAGCTTCTTGGAGCCGGACTTGCTGCATGGCGAACCTCTTTGCGAATGAGCGTTGCTACACTTCAGAAGCCAGTATAGCATTCCTCCGCCCGCCGCGCATCCCGCCACGCTCAGCGGGCGTCCAAGGATTGGCAGCGCGGGGTCGAATCGGCGCCGCCCGGTGCTATAATGAGACATAACCTTCTGCCGCCGGAGCCACGACTTGCCATGACGACGCGACTTTCCGAACCGATCCTCCACGCGCCGCCGCGCCAGCCGACGGTCTGCGCGATCTGCGGGCGACGGCTGCGAGGCACCTACTACTATTTCGCCAACAGCCCCAAGTGCTACTGCGAGGACTGCACGCTCGGCCGGGCGCGCTGCGACAGCTGCGCCGCGCCGGTCGGCGACGACGGCTGGCGGCTTCACGACGGCCGCTCGCTCTGCGCCACCTGCCACAAGACGGCGATCTACGATCCCGCCGAGGCCAACGCGCTGTTCGCCGAGACCGTCGGGCGGCTGGCCGCGCATCCGGGGCTGGGCATCCGCGTCGGCGCCGCGTTCAGGCTGATCGACGCGCCGGCGCTGCATGAGCTGGCGCGCCACGGCGGGATCGTGGCCGGGCCGAACGAGCACACGCTGGGCCTCTACCAGCGCCAGGGGCGGCTCCGAGTGGTCTACGTGCTCTACGGGCTGCCGCGGCTGCTGTTCCGCTCGGTGGTGGCCCACGAGTACGCCCACGTCTGGCAGGGCGAGCACTGCCCGCTGCTCAACGACGAGGTGTGGCGCGAGGGCTTCGCCGAGTGGGTCGCCTATCAGCACCTGCTGCACCTTGGGGCGCGCAAGGCCGCCGAGCAGATGCGGGTCGCCGAGCACCCCTACCAGCCGGGGCTGCTGCGCTGCCTGGAGCTGGAGCGGCGGGTCGGCGTCGCCGGCGTGCTTGAGGCGATCCGCCGCCAGGAGTGAGGGCGGGCAGATGGTATAATCAGGTGCGAGCCCCGTCCCCGCTGGGCGGCAGTGCGACGCCTAAGCAACCGCTATCACGAAACCGTAAGGAGCTTGTGGCATGAAGATTTTTTTGGACACCGCCGACGTGGAGGAGATTCGCCAGGGCGTGGCGATGGGCGTGGTTGACGGCGTGACGACCAATCCGTCCCTGGCGGCCAAGGCCGGGCGCAACTTCAAGGACGTGGTGCTGGAGATCACCGAGATCTGCGACGGGCCGGTCAGCGCCGAGACGGTCGCGCTCAAGGCCGATGAGATTGTCGCCGAGGGTCGGCTGCTGGCCAAGTGGGCGCCCAACATCATCGTCAAGGTGCCGCTGATGACCGAGGGCCTCAAGGCTGTCAAGCAGCTGACGAGCGAGGGCATCCGCACCAATGTGACGCTGGTCTTCTCCTCCAATCAGGCGCTGCTGGCGGCCAAGGCCGGCGCGACCTTTGTCAGCCCGTTCCTCGGCCGGCTCGACGACCTGGGCCAGGACGGCATGGCGATGGTCCGCGAGTGCGTCGAGATTTTCCGCAACTACGGGATCGTGACCGAAGTGCTGGCCGCCTCCATCCGCCATCCCCTCCATGTGACCCAGGCGGCGCTGGCCGGCGCGGATATTGCTACCCTGCCGTTCAAAGTGCTCCAGCAGCTGGTCCAGCACCCGCTGACCGACAAAGGCATCCAGAGCTTCCTGGCGGACTGGGAGAAGGTTCCCGACG
>DASWWB010000879.1:0-9453 GCA_036406115.1 Herpetosiphonaceae bacterium | reverse complement strand
CGCCGCGCCCCGCGCCGTCGCGCCAGTCGGCCCGGTCGTAGATCACGGCGGCGGCGCCTGCCGCCAGGGCTTTGGGGATGTAGTCGTGGCCGTCGACGTGGAAGCCGCGGACCGCCGCGAAGGCGAAGCCCGGCTCGACCTGGCGCGAATCGTAGGCCAGGCCGCCGATCGGCCGGCTCAGGTCGCCCGCCGTCTCGCGTGCGGCGGCGCCGGCGATCAGCTCGTGACGCGTGATAGTCATCGAGTGTCCTTTTGTCCTGCGCGGCGCTGGCCGCGCGCTGAGTCCGTCGCCGCCCATTATACGGACGATCGGCGCCCGGCCTGTGATAGGCTGGCGACAATCATCTGACAGGAGGACTGCGATGGGTGGGAGATTCGATGTGCTGGTGGTCGGCAATGTCGGCGTCGATACCAATGTGTATCTGCCCGGCGCCGACATTGACTGGAGCGCGGAGGCTAATTTCACCGATAACCGCGACTACGTGGGCCAGGCCGGCGGCTACGCCTCCCGCGGCTACGCCCGGCTCGGCTGGCGGACCGGCTTCCTCGGCTATGCCGGCGCCGACGCCCTGGGCGCCTTCGTGCGCGACGAGCTGGCGGGCGACGGGATCGACCTGGCGGGGCTGCTCCCCGATCCCGCCGGCACCAGCCGGTCTGTCAACATCATGTACCGCGACGGCAGGCGCAAAAACTTTTACGATGGGAAAAGCCATATGGCGCTGGCGCCCGATCCTGCGCTGTGCCGGCGGCTGCTGGCGGGGACGCGGCTGGTCCATCTCAACATCCCGAACTGGGCGCGGACGATCCCGCCGCTGGCCCGTGAGCTGGGCGCCGTCGTGGCCTGCGACATCCAGGATGTCGTGGCGCTCGACGATCCGTACCGCCAAGATTTCATCGCCGGCGCCGACATCCTGTTTTTCTCGGCGGCCAATCACCCCGACCCGCGCCCGCTGATCGCCCGGCTGTTGGAGCGCAACCCGGGCCAGATCGTGGTGGCGGGGATGGGAGCGGCGGGCTGCGCGTTCGGCGCGGGCGGGGAGATCGGCCTGCTGGCGCCGCCGGCGCTCGATCTGCCGGTCGTCGATACGAACGGCGCCGGCGACGGGCTGGCGGTCGGCTTCCTGGCGAGCTTCGTCCTGGAGCGGCGGCCGCTGCGCGAGTCGCTGCTGCGCGGCCAGATCGCCGCCCGCCACACCTGCGCCCAGCGCGCCTCGTCCTCGGCGCTGATCAGCGCGGCGGAGCTGGACGGCTACGTCGCGGGATTGTCGGCCAGCGGCAGCTCGACATAAAACGTCGTTCCGGCGCCGGCGGCCGTCTCGAACCAGATCTGGCCGTTGAGGCGGTCGATGATCGCCTTGGTGACGCTGAGGCCGAGGCCGGCGCTGCCCTGGTGCTGGCTGTCCTCGATGTTGACATTGGCCTGGGCGAAGCTTTGGAAGATCCGCTCGCGCAGCTCCTCGGGGATGCCGGGGCCTTCGTCGCGGACGGCGAGGCGGACGGAGGCGGCGCCCGGCTCGACCGAGACTGTCACCGGGGTGCCGGGCGGCGAGAAGCGGACGGCGTACTCCAGCAGGTGGCCGAGGGCCTGGACCAGCCGCTCGGCGTCGACCCGCAGCGGCAGGCCGGGCTGGACCGGATCGGCGGCGAAGCTGACGCCGAACTGCTCGGCGAGCGGCGCGGCCTTCTCCAGCGCCTCGTCCAGCAGCGGCGCCAGCTCCAGCGTCTCCAGCTCGAACTCGCTCTCGCCGGACTTGATCCGCATGATGTCGAGCATCATATTGATCAGCTTGGCGAGGCGGCTGCTGTTTTTGTAGGCCACGTCGAGCATCATCTTGCTGGTGTCGGGCAGCGGGCCGCCGATGCCGCGGCTGAGCATCTCCAGCGACATCGTCATCGAGGTCAGCGGGGTGCGCAGCTGGTGGCTGACAATCGTGATGAACTCATCCTTGACCCTGTCGTTCTCCTTGCGCTCGGTGATGTCGCGGACCAGGGCCAGCACCTCGTGCTCGCCGCTGGCGACGATCCGGGCCTCGAAATCGCGGACCTTGCGCCGGCCCTGGAGCTGGTACTCGATGACCTGGGGCTGGCCGTCGCTGAGCGTCTGGGCCAGCTGGGCGCGGATCCGCCCCGCCAGCTCGGGGGGCCAGACCTCCTCGACGTTCTTGCCGACGTAGGTGTGGGCCGGCAGGCCGCTGTCGTCGCCCTTGGCGGCGATGAACTCCAGGAAGCGCCCGTCGCGGTCGATGCGGAACATCAGGTCGGGGATGGCGCCGAGCAGGGCCTGGTTTTTCTGGACCGCGCGGGCCGTCTCGAAATTGATCGCGATATGGTTGGCGACGGCGAGCAGAATGCTGACATCATCCTCGGTGAAGACGCCGCGGGCCAGCCGGTTGTCGAGATAGACCACGCCGACCAGGCGCTCGCGCAGCAGCAGCGGCGCGGCGATGATCGAGCGCAGATTGTTGGTGACCACGCTCTCGGAGCCGAGCAGGGCGCCCTCGTCGGTGCCGCTGATGACGGTCGGCTGGCGGGTGGCGCGGACGCGCTCGACGACCGTGCGGCTGTAGCCGGCCAGCTCTGCCAGATCCTGGCGGCTGGCGTCGCGGCCGGCCTTGAGATCGAGCTGGTCGCTGCCCTCGCGGGCGGTGAAGAGGAAGGCGCGTTCGGCGCCGAGGATGCGGACGATCTCATCAAGCGCGGCCCGGGCCTGGAGATCGGGATCGAAGACCGTGGCGGCGGCTAGGCTGACCTGGAGCAGCGCGTCGAGGTAGCGCTGGAGCTTGAGCGACGACGAGCCGCCGGAGCCTGACGACGACATGCTGGAGGAGTGCTGGGTCGAGGTGCCGCGGCTGGTCGTCGTGGGTCGGTTGCTGGTTTTGCCGGAGCTGGACTCGACGATCTGGAACTCGGCGCGGACGCGGCGGAGGCGCTGGGGCCAGCCGTGCTCGGCGGCCAGGTCGTGGGCCAGATAGGCTTCGCGGCGGGCGCCGGCGCTGTTGCCGCGCTCGGCGAGGATGGCGGCGCGCTGGCGGGCGATCTCGAACAGCGCCCAGGGGCTGTCGATGTCGCGGGCCTCGGCGGCGCCTGCCGCCAGCAGCTTGAGCGCCTCGTCGGATTGGCCCTCCAGCCGCTTGAGGCCGCCGGCCGCCGCCAGATAGTGGCAGCGCAGCGCGGGGAGCGTGGCGGTCAGCTTGAGCTGGGCCACGGCGGCGCGCAGCGGCTCCAGCAGCGGGCCTCGGTGCCCAGAGGGCTCCCCAGGCGGGGCGGCGGCGGCCAGCGCCAGCCGGGCGTAGGCGTGGAAGACATAAAAATGGCGCAGGTGGAGGCGGACTCTTCCGGGCCGCAGATTGAGCCGCCGGTGGATGGCCAGCAGTTCGTCGAGCGCCTCGGCCGGGTCGCCAAGCTCCAGCGCCGCCAGCATCTGGTGGCCCAGGTAGTTGCCCCAGCCCCAGCGGTACTGGTCGAAGGGAATGCTTTCCAGGTACTCGCGGCCCTGCTCCAGCAGCGCCAGGCCCTCGGCCGGCTTGCCGAGCGCCACCAGCGTGCTGCCGCTGTAGAACGTCAGCGGATGGCCGGCCATCTCCTCGCCGAAGGCCCGGGTTTGCTCGGCGCGGGCGCGTGCGAGCTGGAGCCACTCCTGGGCCTCGCGGACATAGCCGCGCATCAGCAAGTTCCAGGCGAGGTCGAGGCAGGCGCGCAGGTAATCGCCGCCGTCGAGCCAGGTGCCGTGTTCGGTGATGCTGCGGCGCATCAGCCGCTCGGCGTCCAGCGCGGCGCCGGCCAGGTGCTTGCCGAGGGCGTGATTGAGCGCCACGTAGGCCAGGGCCTGTCGGTCGCCCTGGCTCTCGGCTACTGCCCGCGCCTCCTCGATCAGTTCGTCGGCGGCCTTCATGCGCTTGAACAGATTGAGCAGCGTCGCGTACTGGCCGATCGCCAGCGCCAGCTCGCGCGACGGCCCCATTTGCTGGGCGGTCGCCAGCTGGCGGATGATCGTCTGGGCCAGCAGCAGCTCGTCGCGCAGATTGAAGAACAGGGTCCGCCCGCCGATCTCGTAGAGCGACAGCTTTGTCTTGAGCTGCTCGCGCTCGCGGGGCGTGTGCTGCCGGCGCTCGCCGCTTTTTTTGAGCTTGCGGCCGCGGCGCCACTCGGCCAGCGCGCCAATGACCTGGCGGGGGGTGGTCTGGGGCGGCGTCGCGCCCAGCTCGCGGAAGGCTTTTTCGAGATGCTCCCAGGCCTCGATGGTGCGGTACTGGGCCAGATAGGCGTTCGCCAGCCTGCCGAGCAGGAAGGCGCGCTGGGCGGGCTCGCGAGCCTGGGCCACGCTGCGCTTGAAGTGGCCGACCGCCTCGTTCATGCGGGCGGTCTGGACGCAAACCTCGCCCATCGTCGCCTCGACGCCGGCGTCGGGCGTGATCGCGCCCAGGTCGGCGGCGGCCAGCGCCTGGCTGAGGAAATCGTAGGCCTCCTGGTGGGCGTAGTCGGCCAGCGCCAGGCGGCCGGCCGCCACGTTGGCCTGGTAGGTCCGCTCGGGATTGGCGCTGATGCCGCCCAGGGCGTAGTGGCGGGCCAGGGCGTAGACGTGGGCCTCGCCGTCGCCGCCGCGCCGGTCCAGCACGCCGGCGATCGCCCGGTGGATGCGGCGCTGGGCCTCGGCGTCCAGCTGCGAGAGCAGCGCCTCCTGAACCCGGGCGTGGACGAAGACGTACTCGCCGCCGGCGCCGCGCTCCAGCAGGTGCTCGCCCGCCGCCTCGATCACCGCCATGTTGATGTCATCTTCGTCGACCCCGCAGATCGCCGGCAGCAGATCGAGCCGGAAGCGCGCCCCCAGCACCGCCGCCGCGCGCAGGATCTCGATCGTCTCCGGCGCCAGGTCTTCGATCCGCCGCACCACCAGCTGGACCACATCGCCAGGCAGCTTCAGCTCCTCCAGCCCTTCGGCGTCGACCTGCCACGAGCCCCACGCCGGGCGCAGCAGCCCCGCGTCCAGCATCGATTTGACATATTCTTCGACGGCGAAGGGATTGCCGTGGGAGCGGGTGGCGAGCTGGCGGATGATCGCCCGGTCCAGCTCGAAGCCGCCGAGCCTGCCCGCCACCAGCCGATTCACCGCGTCGATCGTCAGCGGCAGCAGCACCAGGCGCTGGCTGGGCGGCAGGCCGATCTCGTGGGCCAGGTCGCCGAGCGGCTGGCCGGCGTCGCTGGAGCCGGCGCAGACCGCCAGCAGCGGCGCCTGGGCGGCCTGGGCGTTGAGCCGCTTCAGCACCTGGGCGCTGGCGTCCTCGATGCCGTGGATGTCGTCGATGAACAGCACCAGGCCGGCGTGGAAGCGTGACAGCCGCAGCAGGAAATCGACGATCGCGTCATAGAAATGCTCGGGCGACTCGTCGGCCGCCTCCGTTTCGTCAGCTTCGCCCAGCAGGCCCGCCAGCAGCGGCGAGAAGCGGCGCAGCAGCCCGGGCCAGCCCGCCGCCGCCGCCTTCACCTGCTCGGCGGCTTTGTGCTTCTGGCTGTCGGGCAGGGCGTAGATCGTCCGCAGGTAGCCGTCGACCGCCTCGCGCAGCGGCTCGAACGGCAGCGGATCATCGGTGCAGCGGCCGGTGAGCGCCAGCGCCCGCGAGCCGCCCGCCCGGTGGATCAGCTCGCGGACCAGGCGGGTCTTGCCGATGCCGGTCTCGCCCTCGATCAGGACCATCGAGCCGCGGCCCTGGCGGGCCTCGTTCCACAGCTCCTGGAGCTGGCCGATCTCCTGCGAGCGGCCGACCAGCGGCGCCTCGAACTGGCTGTTGACCGGCTCGTCGCGGGCGCCGAGCGCCGGCTGATGCCCCTCGGCCAGCGCGGCGTTGAAGTTTTCCAGCCGGTCGAGGTCGGCGGCCAGCCCTTTGCCGGACTGGTAGCGGTCGTCGGGGTCCTTGGCCAGCAGCCGGGCGATGATCGCCGCCAGCGCCGGGCTGATCGCCGGGTTCAGCTCGCGGACCCCGGGCGGCGGCGCCACCGCGTGCTGGCGGATCAGCTCGCCGACATCCTGGCTCTCAAAGGGCAGGGCGCCGGTCGCGCACTCGAACAGCACCACGCCGAGCGCGTACAGATCGGCCCGGCCGTCGACCGGCCGTTTGATCATGCCGGTCTGCTCGGGGGCGCTGTAGAAAAAGGTGCCGACGATGCTTTGGGCGGGGTTGTGGGGATTGACCTGGGCGGCGAACCCGAAATCGATCAGCTTGGGCCGGTTGAGGCCGTCGAACAGGATATTCGAGGGCTTGACATCGCGGTGGACCAGCCCGAGCCGGTGGATGGCGGCCAGCGCGTCGGCCAGGCCGCGGCCGAGGGCGACGATCTGCGGCTCGGGCAGCGGCCCGGCGTCGAGCGCCTGGGTCAGCGTCGGCCCCTCGACATACTCCATCACCAGGAACGTGCGCCCCTCGGCCTCCCCTACCTCCATCACCGAGGCGATGCCGGGATGGCGGAGCCGCGCCAGCACCGCCGCCTCGCGCCGGAAGCGCAGCGCCGTGTCGGCGGCCCGGGCCGAGCCGAGGTCGCGCAGCACCTTGACCGCGAACAGGCCCTCGGCGTGGCGCCCGCGGTAGACGATGCTATCGGCGCCCCGCCCGATTTCATCAAGCAGCTGGATGGATGGGATGTGGATCAGGTCTAGGCTCATTGCTGCGCACCTGCACGCTAGCTGTCGCTGGGAAGCTTACGCCATTGTACCAATTCCGTCGAACCTGATGGGCGCCGCGCCGCTGCGAGGGCGCGTAGTGTGGGGAATCGCTGGCCGGGGGCCGGCCTCTGCCGTGCAGTATAGCAGAATCCCCGGCTGGCACAAGCGTCCCCGGCCCGGTCGCGCCGGCGCCATCCCGCCGCCCTTCGCCCCGGAGGGGGCTCGGTCTGGAGCCGCATAAGGCGGCGGAAAAGCCTATGCTATAATGGGAAACACAGCGCTGGGCCAATGTACGGAGGATACCTCGTGACATTTGTTGACATCCTTTTGTTGTTGATCGTGATCGTCTCCTTTTTCTTCGGATTTTTCAAGGGTCTGATCAAGATTTCGATTGCAATTGTTGCCTTGTATGCCTCGATTATCATCTCCAGTCTGTACTTTCGTTTCCTCGCAGCGAAGATTGGCTCCGAAGCCGCGCCCCAACTAGCTCAGATGGTGAGCTTTTTTATTATCCTGCTCGTCGCGTTTTTCATTCTCTATTTCTCCGGCGCCTACACCTTCCGCTACGCCAAGCTCACCGGCCGACTACAGTATTTGGATAAAATGATCGGCACATTCCTGGGCCTGGTGTTGGGGGCGATGTTCGCCAGCATCGTGGCCATGATTTTCCAGTATCTGTTTATCACCAACAACACCCAGGCCCAGATCGATTTCCCCTTCGTCGAGGGCCTGGCGGGGAGCAGCAAACGCTCGGCGCTGATCCCGATTTTCCTGCGAGTCGTGCTGCCGATCATCTACACCCCGATAAGCCCGCTGCTGCCCGACGCGGCGGATCGCATTTTCCGCAGCCTCCAATAGGCGCCTTGGCTGAAAGATCAGGCTATGATAGCTGAACAGGTTCTCAAAACACTCGAATATGACAAGGTTCTAGACCAGCTCAGTCGCCACGCATCGTTTTCAGCGAGCCGTGATCTGATCGCCGCCCTCGAACCGCACACCGACCGCCAGGTTATCCGCGAGGCCCAGGCCCGCACCACCGCCGCCCGCGCGCTGATCGAAGATTTCTCCGACACCTCGATCGGCGGCGCCCGCGACGTGCGGCCGGCAGTCGAGCACGCCCGGCGCGGCGGCGTCCTGGAGCCGAAAACCCTGCTGGATCTCGGCGGGACGCTGGCGGCCATGCGCCGGCTGCGCGGCCAGGTGCTGCGCTCCAACCCGGCCTTCGCCCCGCTTCAATTCCTCGGCGAGCGCCTGCCGCTGCTCCAGCCGCTGGAGCACGAGATCGAACGCACGATCGGCCCCGACGGCGAGGTGCTGGACTCGGCGTCGCCCGAGCTGGCCCGCCTGCGCCGCGCGGTGCGGGCGGCCTTCGACCGGCTCCAGGATAAATTGCAGGCGATCATCAGCTCGCAGCAGTTCGCCGGCGCGCTCCAGGAGCCGATCATCACGGTCCGCGACGGCCGCTACGTGGTGCCGGTCAAGGCGCCCCAGCGCCGCGTCCTGCGCGGCATCGTCCACGATCAATCCGGCTCCGGCGCGACGCTCTACGTCGAGCCGCTGGCCACTGTCGAGCTGAACAACGCCTGGCGCGAGCACCAGCTCGCCGAGCGCGAAGAGGTCCAGCGCATCTTAGCCGTGCTTTCGGACCGCGTGGCCGACGACGGCGCCTCGATCGTCGACGGCATCGGCGCCACCGCCGAGCTGGACATGGCCTTCGCCAAAGCCAAGTACAGCATCGCCCTCAACGCCGTCGAGCCGCTGATCGAGACCCCGCCCGCCGCCCAGGACCCCCACCCCGAAGCCGACCTCTCGCTCATCCAGGCCCGCCACCCCCTGCTGAACCAGCAAACCGTCGTGCCGACCTCGATCTGGCTGGGCGGGCCGAATCAGATGATCATCATCACCGGCCCCAACACCGGCGGCAAAACCGTGGCGCTGAAAACCACCGGCCTGCTGGCGCTGATGGCCCAGTCCGGCCTGCATATCCCGGCCACGGCGCCCTCGCGGCTGCCGATTTTCACCGGCCTCTACGCCGATATCGGCGACGAGCAGAGCATCGAGCAAAGCCTCTCGACGTTTTCCTCGCACATGACCAACATCATCCGCATCCTCGACGCCGTCGACCGCCGCTCGCTGGTCCTGTTTGATGAGCTTGGCGCCGGCACGGATCCGGTCGAGGGCGCGGCGCTGGCGCGGGCGATCATCGAGCGCCTGCTGGCGATCGGCTGCTACGCTATCGCCACCAGCCACTACGCCGAGCTGAAGGCCTTCGCCTACAGCACGCCCGGCGTCGAGAACGCCTCGGTCGAGTTCGATGTCGAGACGCTCTCGCCGACCTACCGCCTGTCGATCGGCCTGCCCGGGCGCTCCAACGCCCTGGCGATCGCCGAGCGGCTCGGCTTGCAGCGCGATCTGGTCGAGCGCGCCCGCAGCACGATCAGCCGCGACAACGCCCAAGTCGAGGATTTGCTCGCCGCCATCCACCGCGAGCGGGCCGCCGCCGAGGCCGAGAGCGCCCGCGCCGCCGAGCTGCGCGACGACGCCGAAAAGGTCCGCGACCGCCTGGCCAGCGAGCTGTACGAGCTAGAGCGGACCCGCGAATCCCAGCTGGCCTCCTACCAGCAGCAGCTCGACGACGAGCTGCGCGAGGTGCGGGCCGAGCTGCGCCGCCTGCGCGATGAGTTCCGCTCGGTCAGCGTGAGCCGCCAATGGATGGAGCAGGCCGAGCAGCGCCTGGCCGGCGTCGCCGAGCGGGTGCCCAAGGCCCCGGCCGCGCCCCAGGCGCCGGTCGCGCCGCC
>DASWWB010000878.1:0-3582 GCA_036406115.1 Herpetosiphonaceae bacterium | reverse complement strand
ACCGGCCCGCCGCAGTTCGCTTGCAGCGGCGCCGGGGCTGGCGCATGCTAAAATGGCGGCTCCGAACCGCATCATACGAAGGACGAAGGAGGTCGCCGTGCGCCAGGGGTTGATTATTGCCGCGCTGCTGACGCTGCTCGCCGGCTGCTCGGTCATCGAACAGCCCCGGATCCAGGTCACGCCGCTGGCGCCGACGCCGGCTGCCGATCCGGGGGGAAGCCCGGCCGCCGAGCCCGATCCGGCGGCGAGCCCGCCCGGCGACGGCGAATGGCGCGAGCTGGAGCCGGGCCTGGAGTGGCGCGAGCTGCGGGCCGGGCTCAGCAACGCCCAGGCGCTGCGGATCGATCCGGCGCAGATGAACATCCGCGTGGCCTACGACGCCGCCAGCCCGGGGCGGGTCAGCGAGTGGATGGAGGCGCTCGGACCGCTGGCGGTGGTCAACGGCGGGTACTTCGACGAGCAGGGCCGCGCCACCGCCCTGACGGTCTACGACGGCGTGGCTGAGGGCAGCTCCTACGACGGCTTCGGGGGGATGCTGGCGGTCGACGCCGCCGGCGCGCTGTCCATCCGCTCGCTGCGCGACCAGCCCTACGACCCGGCGGAGAACCTGGCCCAGGCGCTCCAATCGACGCCGATGCTGGTCCAGCAGGGGGCGGCGGTGCCGCTGCCCAGCGACAACGGCGAGCGCTCGCGCCGCACGGTCGCGGCGCTCGACGGCGACGGCCGGCTGCTGCTGATCGCGATCGGCTGGCCGAGCTTCAGCCTGTCGGAGCTGGGCCAGTGGCTGGCGGACGGCGACCTGGGCGTCGTCACCGCGCTCAACCTGGACGGCGGCTCGTCGACCGGCATGCAGATGCAGAACGAGGTCAAAACCGTCAACGTGGACTCGCTGGTGCGGGTGCCGCAGGTGGTGCTGGTGGAGCGGAGGTGATTCAGGGGTCAGGGATCAGGGATCAGGGGTCAGGCGGAGGTTAGTGCCAGTGCGATGATTCTGGCAGGACTCATTGTTAAGTTCCGCCGCGCTTCGGGCGGCGCCCGCATCCCCGCCGTCCGGCCTGATCCCTGATCCCTGGCCCCTGATCCCAGCTCCGGCCGCACCATCCCATCCCAAGGCCGCGTACTCCAATCGACACAGAACGCTGTGCTATAATAATTTGACTTCCAAGCGAGGTGCAGTATGCGGCGGCGTGGACCGAACTGGCTGTTAATCCTGGCGATTGTCCTGGTGATGTGGTATGTGCTCTCACGCCTCAGCTTCCATATCGTGATCCCGATCGGCCTGGGCTCGTTCCTGCTGCTGATCGCGGGCGCGATCGCCGTGGTGTACGTGCTGCTCAAAGCGCTGGTTGGCTCAAGACCATAATGGCCGTGTGCGCCATCGCAGGCAGTGTCGCCTCACAAGACTCGTGGTTCAGGCACGAAACGAGAGGTTGACGATGCAACGAATAGCCGTTTTGACGAGCGGCGGCGACTCCCCAGGCATGAATCCCGCCATCCGCGCGGTGACCCGCACGGCGATCCACGCCGGCTGCGAAGTCTACGGCGTCTACCGCGGCTACGCCGGGCTGATCCAGAACGACATCCGCCGCCTCGAATACAAAGACGTGGGCGGGATCATCCAGCGGGGCGGCACCATGCTGCTGACCGCCCGCTCGCCCGAGTTCATGGCGCCGGCCGGGCGCGAAAAAGCGATGGACACGCTGCGCTGGCATGGCATCGAGGGCTTGGTGGTGATCGGCGGCGACGGATCGCTGCGCGGCGCGTCGGCGCTGGAGGCCGAGCACGGCCTGCCGACGGTCTGCCTGCCCGGCACGATCGACAACGATATCTACGGCACCGATATGAGCATCGGCGCGGACACGGCGCTCAACACGGTGCTTGAGGCGATCGATAAAATCAAGGATACCGCCTCGTCCCACCAGCGGGCGTTTATCATCGAGACCATGGGCCGGCGCTCCGGCTACCTGGCGCTGATGGGCGGCCTGGCCGGCGGCGCCGAGGCGATTTTGATCCCCGAGATCCCCGACACGACGATCGAGGAGGTGATCGAGGTGATCAAGCGCTCGTTCCGCAAAGGCAAGACCAACTGCGTGATTGTCGTGGCGGAGGGCGCGCCCCTGCGGTCGCAGGACATCCAGGACCATATCAACCAGATGGCGGCGGAGGAAAGCGGCTTCAACATCAGCTTCCGCACCCGCGCGACCATCCTGGGCCACATCCAGCGCGGCGGCTCGCCCTCGGCGTTCGACCGCACGCTGGCGACCAGGCTCGGCAGCGCCGCCGTCGAGATGCTGCTCTGCGGCAAACACGGCGGGCTGGTCGGCTTGCAGTCGCGCAAGCTCACGCTCACGCCCTACGAGGACGTGCTGGCCCATCCCAAGGTGCTGGATGCGAAACTCTACGAGCTGTCCAAGATCCTGGACCGCTACTGACCTTTGCGCCGCGACGGGTCGCCGGCAGCGCCAGCGACCCGCCGCGCCCGAGAGGTGCATCTATGCAACGCTCACCCTACCGGCCGCCAGGCGACTCACCGGCGCCGGGCCGCCCGCCCCGCATCATTTCCGCCGCCCCGGCGACCCGCGTCCAGCTGCCTGTCACCCGCCCGCTGACGCCCAACGAGTTCAACACGGCCCTGGTCCATCTCTACCGCGGCGAGGTCAGCCGCGCCAACACTTGGCGCCAGCGCCTCGACGGCACGACGAACTGGGCGGTCCTCACCACCGGCGCCACGCTCTCCTTCGCCTTCAGCAGCCCCACCAACACTCCGGTGATGATTTTGTTCAACTCGCTGCTGATCGCGTTTTTCCTGTTTATCGAGGCCCGGCGCTACCGCTTCTACGATTTGTGGCGGGCGCGGGTCCGGATTATGGAAACCGAGTTTTTCGCCGAGATGCTGGCGCCGCAGCTCAATGAGCCGGAGGGCGAGCACTGGCGCGAGCTGCTGGCCAGCGACCTGGTCAATCCGCAGTTCAACATCACGACCCTGGACGCGATGAGCCGGCGGCTGCGCCGCAACTACATGTGGATTTTCGGGGTGCTGGGACTGAGCTGGTTCGTCAAAGTCGGCATCCACCCGACGGTCGCCCGCTCGTTCGGCGAGTTCTACGCCCGGGCGGCGGTGGGACCGCTGCCGAGCTGGTTCATTTTGCTGTTCGGCGCGGTCTTCAATCTGCTGCTGCTGGCGCTGGCCTACGCCATGCCGCAGGTCACCGAGGCCGGCGGCGAGGTGGCGGCGCGCGAAGCGGTGCGCGATACGATGGGCAGCGGCATCGGGCCGGAGCAGCCCCCGGAGCATTGAGAGGCACGCAGTGGCGATCAAAGAGTTCAACGACGCGGTCCAGAAAGTGATGGAGCGCATCCCCGCCGGCAAGGTGATCAACTACGGGCGGCTGGCGCTGCTGGCCGGCTACCCGCGGGCGGCGCGGGCGGTCGGCACCGCGCTCCACGCCCTCGACGAGCAGGAGCGCCGCGTGCCCTGGTGGCGCGTCATCAACAGCGCCGGGCGCATCTCCACCCGCTGCGTCACGCATTCGAGCGTCATCCAGCGCCAGCTGCTGGAGGCCGAGGGCGTGGTCTTCGACA
>DASWWB010000877.1:0-3492 GCA_036406115.1 Herpetosiphonaceae bacterium | reverse complement strand
GTGACCATCGTCGGGGATGGCGTGGCGATGGTTGGGGATGGCGCAGCGGTGGCGGCTTGTTCGCCGCCCGCCAACGCAGTGCCGGGGGGAGGCGTGGCCCCGCCCGTCCCCGCCGGCGGCCCGCACTGGCTCAGCAGCCCGACGACCCCGACGCCCAGCAGGATAGTACGAATACGCATACGTGGCTCCCTTCGCTCATTAAACCAATCTCGAAGCGACTCTAGCAGGCCCGGCGGGCGGCGGCAATGACAGCTGCGTGACGGTCGAGCGGGCGGCGGGGCGGCGGAGAATGGTGACACGATGGTGGCACTGTTGCGATGCGATACTGCTCCCAGCGCTGCCGGCGCGCCCTCGTCGCTGCGACGGGGACGGCGGCGGCGGAAGTTTGGAGCGTTCAACGTGGATAGCAAAGTAGCGCAGTTCGCCGAGGATCTCAGCCAGTCCGATCCCGTCAAGGCGGAGATCGTGGCGGCGGTGCGGTCGATCTACCGGGAGGCGGAGCCGGCGCTTGAGGAGCGGTTTATCTACGGCGGGATCGGCATGTTTCTCGGCGGCGAGCTGGTCGGGGGGATTTTCGCCTATGCGAACCACGTCACCGTCGAGTTCAGCGTGGGGGACGGGCTGGCCGATCCGGGGCGGCTGCTGGAGGGCAAGGGCAAATCCCGCCGCCACCTGAAGCTGCGCCAAGCCGCCGACATCGCCGGCAAGACCGTCGCCTCGTTCGTCAGCCAAACCTTGGGCAAGGGATAGGCGACGGGCGCGGCGGGGTCTATCAGCCATCCGCGAGCCAATCGATGGAACTGGCTCCATCGATTGGCTCGCGCTTATGTCTATCTAACAGCAAATCCCAGCGGCGTCAGATGAAGCGGGCGGTGATGCTGCGCTCGCTGGTCTTCAGCGCGTGGGGCGGCCCCTCGAACAGCACCTCGCCGCCGGCGCTGCCGCCCTCGGGGCCGAGATCGATGAGCCAATCGGCCTGGCGGATCACATCGAGATGATGCTCGATCAGGATGACGGTGTTGCTGGCGTCGACCAGGCGGTCGATGATCGCCATCAGCAGGCCGATGTCCGAGAGGTGCAGGCCGGTGGTCGGCTCGTCCATCACGTAGACGCTGCCCTTTTTGTGCAGCTCGGTCGCCAGCTTGAGGCGCTGGCCCTCGCCGCCGGAGATCGTGCTGAGCGGCTGGCCGAGCTTGAGATAGCCGAGTCCCACGTCATTCATCGCCCGCAGCACCGCCGCGATTTTTTTCTCGCTGAAGAAGCCGTGGGCCTCCTCGGCGGTCATGTCGAGCACATCGCTGATCGACTTGCCGCGCAGCTTGTAGTCCAGCACCTCGGCCTTGAAGCGCTTGCCCTCGCAAATCTCGCAGGGCTGGGCGATGCCCTCCATGAAGGCCAGATCGGTGTAGACCACGCCCAGGCCGTTGCAGTTGGGGCAGGAGCCCGCCGAGTTGAAGCTGAACAGCGAGGCGCTGACCTGGTTGGCTTTGGCGAAGGTCTGGCGGATGTCGTCCATGATCCCGGTGTAGGTGGCGGGCGCCGAGCGGCTGTTGGCGGTGACCCGCGACTGGTCGATCACCACCGCGTCCGGGTGCTGGGCGAGGAAGACATCATTGATCAGCGTGCTTTTGCCCGAGCCGGCGACGCCGGTCACCACCGTCAGCACGCCGGTCGGGATTGCCACCGTCACGTTTTTGAGATTGTGCAGGCTGGCGTCGCGGATCACCATCTCGCCCGTCGGCTGGCGGACCCGCTCCTTGATCGGCAGGTGTTGCTTGAGGAAGCGGCCGGTCAGCGTGTCGGCCTGCTTGAGCGCGTCGAACGAGCCCTCGAACACCAGCTCGCCGCCGTGGCGCCCGGCCTTGGGGCCGAGATCGACGATATGGTCGGCGATCGAGATCACGTCGGGATCGTGCTCCACCACCAGCACGGTGTTGCCCTTGTCGCGCAGCTTGCGCAGCAGCCCGTTGAGCCGGGCCACGTCGCGGGCGTGGAGGCCGACGCTGGGCTCGTCGAGGATGTAGAGCATTTCGGTCAGGCTGTTGCCGAGGTGGCGGATCATCTTGATGCGCTGCGACTCGCCGCCGGAGAGCGTGGCGGTTTCGCGGCCGAGCGTCAGGTAGCCGAGGCCGATGTCGACCAGATGCTGCAAGCGCTCGATCAGCCTGCTGGCGATGCGCTCCGAGACGGGCTCGCGCGAATTGGCGTAGTCGCCGAGGAAGCCGATCAGTTCCGTCGCCTCCAGGTCGGACAGCTGGGAGATGTTGCGGCCGCCGATCGTGGTGGCCAGCGCCGCCTGGTTGACCCTGCCGCCATGGCAGAGCGGGCAGGTCTGGGTGGTGGTGAACTGCTCGAAAACCACCCGGTTGCGATCCGACATCGCCGCCGTGTCCTTTTTGATGTACATCCTGGTGAAGCGCTCGACCAACCCCTCGTACTTGGAGCCGAACTCGCCCCACGAAACCTTGATGTCGGCGCCGTGAAGCAGCGCGTACAGCTCCTCGTCGCTGTAGTCCTTGATCGGCTTGTCGTTGTCGAACAGGCCGGACATCGGGTACATTTTCCACATCCACTTGCCGACTTTGAACTCGGGATGCAGGATCGCGCCGCCGTTGAGCGACTTCTCGCGGTCGATGAATTTGTCCATATCGAGCTGGACCGTCTTGCCGATGCCCTCGCACTCCGGGCACATGCCCTGCGGCGTGTTGAACGAGAAGGCGTAGGCCGGGCCGGGCTGGGAGCCGTCGGGCAGCTGGCCGACCCGCGAGAACAGCAGCCGCAGCAGAACGAAAATGTCGGTGTAGGTGCCGACGGTCGAGCGCGAGCCGCCGCCGACCCGCTTCTGATCGATGATGATCGGCGCGTTCAAGTGTTCGATGCGATCGACGTCCGGCTGGCCATAGTGGGGCAGGAAACCCTGCACGAAGGCCGTGAAGGTCTCGTTGAGCTGGCGTTGCGCCTCGGCGGCGATGGTGTCGAAGACCAGCGACGACTTGCCCGAGCCCGACACCCCGGTGAACACGGTGATCCGCTGCTTCGGAATATCCAGTGAAATATCCTGGAGGTTGTTCTCCCGGGCGCCGCGGACCTCGATGAACTGGCGATCGGTCATGGATTGATCTCCTTGCTGCCCAGCGCATTTGTTTTTTTGGGCTACAAGCTTTATTTTAGAACATAGATGCAAGTCTTGGGAGTTTTGGCGGGATTCGCGCCGCCAGCGGCCTTGGATCCAGGCTTAAACCCTCCACACGAAGATGCGGGTTTGAAATGACAGTTGAGCGATTTCTCCGCACCAAGGACCTGGCCGAAGCCGCCCAGGTCAGCGTGCAGCAGGTGCGCAACTACGAGGCGGGCGGCTTCCTGCCGGCGGCCGGCCGCAGCCCGAGCGGCTATCGGCGCTACGAGCGCCAGCACCTGGCGGCGCTGCTCGCCAGCAAGCGCCTGATCGAGGGCTACGGCGCCCGGCGCGCCCAGCAGATCATGCAGGCGGCC
>DASWWB010000876.1:0-2617 GCA_036406115.1 Herpetosiphonaceae bacterium | reverse complement strand
CGCTCGGCCTGGGGCTACTGGCTCTGCCTGCTGCCCGACGCGCTCATGACGGCGTTTCAGTGGTACTGGTGGCTACTACGTCCGCTCTTCACGGCGCTGCTGCCAAATCCGGCGCTTGCACCCGGTCTCGCAGCGGTCGTGGGCGTCCTGATCGGGATCTTCTCGGCGCGGCTGCCTGAGCGGATGGTCTTTGGAAAACGCTAGGAGGATCGTATGCAGGGGAACGGAATGGGATGGCTGATCGCTGGCGGGTTCGTGGCCTCCTGCCTGTTCTACGGCGGCTTCATCTGGCTGCTCTGGACGCTCCAGTAGCGCCATAAGCGCGCAGCGGCGCAGCCCGATGACGGGCAGGCACCGCGCCTGTCACTGCACCTCGCGGAGGAGTGGCCGGCGCAACCCCGTGCGACGCCAGCGCACGACACGCTATCGCCGGCGCCACCCCTGCACATCGCCGAGACCGTTGGCACCTTGCCAGCGGTCTCGGTCAGCGCCATTCACCAGCGCCCGCTGGCCGAGCGCAAGAACACCGCCGCCGCCGCGATTAGCCGGCACGGCAAGACGACCACCATGAACACGGTCGCCGTCCACGACCGGCTGCACAAGGTGCCGGGGCCAAGCGGCGGCACGCTGCCGGTGCAGACGGTCTTTCTCAGCACCCACTTCACTTTCTACCACCCCGAGGATCAGCGCATCGATCTGCGGCCGCTCCGCGCCCATGTCGAAGCCTATTTCACCCTGGAGACGATTAACGCCGCGCTCGACCAGGTCAACAAGCTAATCGACCAGCGCCTGGAGCGCTACCGCAGCGGCGATGATGTGGGCCACGCCATCGCCCTCTACATCGGCGAGCACAGTGAGCTGAAGGAGGAGCTGGGCAACGAGTACATCAAGAAGGTGCGCCGCATCGCCAACCAGGGCCTCAAGCTCAACATCTACATCGGCTTCATCGAGCTGCACAGCGCCCTGGTCGAGGAGATGGGCGGCGGCTCGGGGCTGCGCCAGAAATTCCACACCCGCCTCGCCGCCGACAATGTCGACGACAAAACCTGGAAGATCTTCACCAATGATGCCCCGCGCACGCCCACACCCCGCGGCTGGTGGATGAGCGACAGCGGCCTGGTCGAGGTCAATCCGCCGAGCGCCGCGCTGATCGCCCGCCTTGCCGCCGAGCCGCTGCCCCAATGGCCGCCGCTGGTGCAGCCCACTGATCGGGCTGCGGACACAGTGTCCGATCAGCCACAGAAGACGGGAGCGCCCAGCGCCGAGCTGGAGGAGGTCATCAAGGTCGCCGCCTGGCTCGCCGCCGATCCCACCCTCGATATCCGCGAGGTCGCCCGCCGGCTCTACCCGCAAAGTGTCGAGAAATTCAACGGCGGCGGCTCCTACGCTGTCAAAGCTAAAAAAGTGATGCAGCGGGTTGCCAGCGTTACCGGGCTGGCCGTTACCGCAGTTACTGAGCGCGAGGAGGCGCCTCGTGAGCAGGCGTAACGCCATAACCGCAGCAATAAGGGGGTGCCAAACACCTTACATGGCCTGCGGGCAAATGCGCTGGAGCACATGGGTCTTGCTGGTCAGGCTTGTTATAGCGGAGTGAAATATGGGCGCTATCGCTGGTACTTATTATAGTTCTGGGGCCAAAAATAGAATAAGCACGCGGCGGCTGAGCGAGGTGGACAGCTATCCCGAGGCTCAGCCGCCCCGTTCCGGATATAGGATGCGATCAGCAGCAAATTGGAGTGCCGCCTGCACGTCGGCTAGCTCCAGGTCCGGCAGCTCCTCGATAATCTGCGCCGGCGTGAGGCCAGCGGCCAGCAGTTCAAGCACATCGCTGACCCGGATGCGCATGCCGCGAATGCACGACCGCCCGCCGCAGTGGGTGGGACTGATCGTAATCCGCTCCGCCAGCTGCTTCATAGATCCCTCCAGGTACCACACAAACCCTTTGGTCACTATAGCGCACCGCCTTCGAGCGATGGTCATTGACGATCGCTCGAATCAGCGCCTCCCGCTGACCGCTTTTTTCTGTCGTTTTCCATCGCCGCACGCTGGCTAGGCGCCCGCCAGACGCTCGCCGCACGAAACGGCTCCGGCGATCATTTTACCCCATCCCAACGATCTATTCCGCACTTTGCAGGGTGCCAACATTTTTAAAGGACGTTTCCGATGGACCATTTTCACCAACTCTTGCTCTCCCTCCATTATTGCTGGTTTCTTGACCGCCTCCAGATCCATCGCCTGCACTTTTCCGACCTCAAGCCCGAGTCGGTCAAACCGATCTTGACCAAGCTCCAGACCGATGGCGTCATTGAACAGGTCCGCTGGGCCAAGGCCGACACCGTCACCATTACCGATCCTGAGACGGGAAAGAAAATCAAGAAGAAGCGCACGCGCCCCCGCCACAGCATGTGGTGGCTGACGCCAAGAGGCATCAGGATGGTCGAGGGCCTGCCCAACGCGCTCCACGATGATCCTGGCGCGCGCCCTAGTCTCGCCTACACCCACGACAAGCGGACGCTCGATACCATCGTGACCGTGATCGAGCGCGCCCGCGAGACGGGCCTCTGCGGGATCCGCCTCTTTCGCGAGGAGAAGCTCAACCCGCACGCCAGAACCGTCA
>DASWWB010000875.1:0-4607 GCA_036406115.1 Herpetosiphonaceae bacterium | reverse complement strand
TCAGCAGCGGCGCCTCCTGGCCGTCGACCAGCGTCACCATCGGCCAGAGCGTCTCCTGCTCCTCGATCCGCACCAGGGCGACCATGGGCGCGTTGAGCATCTCCGAGCAGCGGGCGGCGACCCGCCGCGCCACGTCCATCGGATCGAGGGCGCTGGCCAGCTCGCGGCTGGTGGTGTTGAGCCCTTCGAGATCGAAGACCCGCTGCTCCAGCTGGGCGAAAAGATGGGCGTTTTCGATCGCCACCGCCGCCTGGGCCGCCACCGAGCGCACCAGATCGAAGTCGGCGGCGCTGAAATGATCGATCTTGGGATGGGTCAGCGTCATCACGCCGAGCACCTGGTCCTCGCGCAGCAGCGGCACCGCCACCACCGAGCGCACCCGGTTGACCGTCGTCGGCAGATTGACCCAGCGCTTGTCGAGCTGGACATCGGCGATCCGGGCCGGCTCGCGGTTTTGCAGCACCCAGCCCGCCAATCCGGTCGTGAGAATCGACTCCAGCACCGGCTCGCTGATCGACTGATCCATGCCGTATTGCGAGACAAAGCGCCGCATGGGCTGATTGTCCTCGGGGGCGACGACAATATTGCCGCGCTCGGCATTGACCGCCGCCACCGTGTTCTGGATGATCCGCGACAGCAGCTGGTCGGGATCGAGCGAGCTGGACAGCTCGCGGCTGATCGCGTAGAGCAGGCGCAGGCGGTCGCGCTCCTCGCGCACGGCAGTGAACAGCCGGGTGTTGACCAGGGCCATGCTCAGGGCGTTGGCCAGCGAGATCAGCAGCGGCGGCGACCAGGCGAGCGTGCCCTGGCCGGCGCCGACCAGCAGCAGGCCCATCGACATCTGCGGCCCGGCCTCCAGCGGGATGGCGCCCATCGCCACCTTGCCGCCAACCTGGACCCAGCGCTGGAGCGTTTCGTGGGGCGACTCGGCCAGCCAGGGCGGCCGCTCATCCCAGAAGATCGACGGGCTTTTGAGCGGCGACGGCGGCAGCAGCTCGGCGAAGCGGCCGTTGAACTCCTCGGGCAGGCCGTGCGAGCGCCAGAGCGTCCAGCGCATGCCGTTCTCGGCGATCGAAAAGAGCATGGCGGCCCGCGAGCCGGTCGATTCGACAATCGCCGTCAGCGTGGCGTCGGCCATGGCGATCGGCTCCAGCGAGCGGCCCATCTGGTGGGCGATCGCGGCGACCGCCGCCAGCTCGGCGTTGCGCTGCTGGTCGGCGCGGCGCTTGGCGACGGCGTCGGAGGCGCGCTGGAGCGCGGCCTGGACCGTTGGCAGCGAGAAGGGCTTGAGGACATAGTCGTAGGCGCCGAGGCGCAGGGCGCGGGTGGCGCTCTCCAGCGAGCCGTAGCCCGTCATCACGATCACCTGGGTGTCGGGGCGGTTCTCGCGGACCCACTGGAGCACCGCGTAGCCGTCGACATCGGGCATGGTCACATCGGTCAGCACCACATCGATTTCAGTCACCTGGAGCGTGGCGAGGCCGGCGGCGCCGCCGACGGCGGTCGTCACCTTGTAGCCCTGGCCCTCCAGCAGCATGCGCAGCTGGCCGCTCAGGCGCGGCTCGTCGTCGACAATCAAGATGTGGAGTGGCAGCTCGTTCATCGCGCTCCCCGCCTCAGCCGATCAGAATACTGTCCGCGTCCTCCGGCGTCGCGGGCTGGAGCGTCGCCACCGGGATGCGCAGGGTGAAGGTGGTGCCCTTGCCGACCGTGCTCTCGACGCTGATCGTCCCGCCGACCTGCTGCAAAATGCCGTAGACCACCGCCAGGCCCAGGCCGGTGCCGGTCACGCCCTTGGTGCTGAAGAACGGCTCGAAGATCCGCTCGCGGTGCTCGGGCAGGATGCCGGTGCCGGTGTCGGAGACATTGAGGTAGACGAAGCCGCGGTGGTGGCCGGTGCGGATGGTCAGCAGGCCGCCCTCCGGCATGGCGTCGATCGCGTTGCGCACCAGGTTGATCAAAATCTGCTTGCAGGCGTCGGCGCTGAGCACCGGCGGGGGCAGATCGGTGGCCAGCTCCTGCTGGAGCTTGACGTGCGCCCGGTCCAGCTGGGGCATCGTGATCTGCATCAGCGAGATGATCAGCTGATTGAGATCGGGCGGCGCGCCGTCGGCGGCGGGCTGGTAGAAATGGACCAGCGTGTGGAGCAGGCGGGCGATCCGGGCCACCTCCTCGTCAAGGCCGCGCACCATCTCCGACATCGGCGATTCGGCGGGCTGCTGGTGGGCGACCAGCTCCAGGCCCGAGCGGATGATCGCCAGCGGGTTGTTGATCTCGTGGGCCAGCGAGGCGGCCATGCGGCCCATGCCCGCCAGCTTCTCGGCCTCGACCAGCCGGCCCTGGGTTTCGCGCAGCGCGTTGTAGGTGCGGGCGTTGTGGAGGGCGATCGAGGCGTAGTCGGCCAGCATCAGCAGCAGGCGCTCGTCGCTCTCGTCGAAGGTCCGGTGGTGGGTGGTGGCGGCGACCGTCAGCACGCCCAGCGCCTCGGTGCCGACCAGCAGCGGCACCATCAGCACCGCCTGGGCCAGATAGTTGGCCTGGACCCGGATCTCGTCGCGGTTGGCGTTGATCCGCACCGGCTTGTTGGTGCGCAGGGTCTGGGTGGCCAGCTCGTAGTCGGCGTGGCGGTTCAGCTCGCGCAGATGGATGGCGCTGACATTGTAGGAGGCCCGCAGGCTCAGCTCTTTCTCGTCGATCAGCTGAATGAAGCCTTCGTCGGCGTTGCTGAGGTAGGCGGCGGCCTCGACGATCCGCTCCAGCAGATTCTCGGCCTCCAGCTGGGCGGTCACGGCCTTGCCGACGCGATGGAGGACCGTCAGCTGGCGCACCTGCTGCTGCGACTGGTTGAGCAGCAGGTCTTTTTCGCGCTGGAGCCGCCACTCGCGCAGCGCCCGGTCGATCGCGTTGGCGACGTCGATCGCCTCGAAGGGCTTGATCAGATAATCGCGGACGCCCATCTGGAACGCGGCGACCGCGATGCGCTCCGAGCCCTCGGCGGTCATCAGCAGGATCGGCACCTGGTTGCCCTCGGCGCGCAGCTTGCGCAGCACGTCGAGGCCGGTGGTGTCCGGGAGCTGGTAGTCGAGGAGGATGAGCAGCGGCTGATGCTGAGCGACCGCCACCAGGCCGGTGCGGCCGTTCTCCGCCAACACAACATTATAGCCAAGGGTGCGAAGTTGCGCATTCAGGCGCGTCCTGATGGACTCGCTGTCGTCGATAACGAGGATGGTCTCTTGTCCATTTGACATGGCCGACCTGCGACTAGAGTGAGTGGTACACACGCAATCATACGACAGGAAAGCGTAGAACGCAAACATTGGCCGGGGATTCAGAGTGCGTAAAAACAATCGGGGTCAGGGATCAGGGATCAGGGGTCAGGCCGAACGGCATGGCTGATGGGCGCCGACCGGGCTCCAAGCAGCTTCACAGCCAGCCCTGACCCCTGGCCCCTGACCCCTGGCCCCTAATCCCTTATGGTAGAATGCCCCGGATGAACAAGGAACAGCTATGCGACGATTTTCCCGCCGGCAGATAGCGCTGCCGGCTTTGATAGTGCTGCTCGCCTTCGGCCTGCGGGTCTGGGCGATCGGCTGGGGGCTGCCCTACGCCGACCACCCGGACGAGCCGGCGGTCAGCAACGTGGCGCTGGGCATGCTCAAGCGGGGCGACTGGGACCCGCGCACCTTCGTCTATCCCTCGCTCTACTACAATCTGCTGCGGGCGACCTTCACCGCCCACTGGGCGTTCGGCAAAAGCCGCGGCCTGTACGCCGACATGGCCCAGCTGCCGGCCACCACCGATGTCTACGTCACGGTGCCGGGCTTTTTCATCTGGGGCCGGTTGCTGACGCTGGCGCTGGGCGTGCTGACGGTCGGCCTGGCGCTGCTGATCGGCTGGCGCTGGCTCGGCGAGCGGGCCGGCCTGCTGGGCGGGCTGCTGCTGGCGATCCTGCCCTACCATATGCGCCACTCGCAGTACATCACCACCGACGTGGCGACCGGCCTGACGGCGCTGCTGGCGCTGGGCGGCGCCTTGCTGGTGCTGGATTCGGGCTCCTGGCGCCGCTACGCGCTGGCCGGGTTCGCCGCCGGGCTGGCGGCCGGCACCAAATACAACGCCGGCGCCGTGGTCCTGGCGCTCAGCGCCGCCCACGGCTTGCACTGGGGCCGCGCCAGCCTGCGCCAATTCCGCCGCCTGCCCTGGGCCGCGCTCTGGAGCCTGCTCGGATTCGTCGCCACCACGCCCTACGCCGCGCTCCATTTCGCCGAGTTCATGCGCACCGGGCCCACCGCCGTGCTGGCCCACTACGGCGCGGCGCTGCACGGCGACGTGATCGGCAGCTGGCCGGTCGGCGCCTACCTTGATTGGTTCTGGCGCGAGGGCTTGCAGCCGCTCCCATTCCTGGCGATGCTGTTCGGCGCCTGGACGCTCTGGCGCCGGCGCTCCAAGCCGGCCCTGGTGCTGGCGGCCTTCGTCGTCCCCTCGACGCTGCTGGCCCTGTCCCAGCCGATGCATTTTTTCCGCAATCTGCTGCCGGTCCTGCCGCCGCTCTGCCTCGTCGCCGGCGCCGGCGCCGCCGAGGCCGCCGAGCTGGCCGCCGCCTGGCT
>DASWWB010000874.1:0-4569 GCA_036406115.1 Herpetosiphonaceae bacterium | reverse complement strand
CGCCGCCGCCATGATCCGATCCTTCTGCTCGGCGGTGATGCGGCCGTTGGCGACGGCGGCATCCAGGCGCCGCGCCAGGCGGTCCATGGCGGCGGCGATCACCGCCTGCTCGGAGCTGCCGTGGGCGGCGGCGATCTCGCTCAGCGACCGGCCCTCGCGCAGCTGGCGCTCGACCTGGCGCGGCGTCTGGCGGGTCTGGAGCGCGGTTTCGGCGAACAGCAGCTCGCGCAGCGCCTTGGCGCCGCAGTGCTCCTCGCGCGGGCAGGGGGGCGGGGCTTTGGCGGATTGGGCCAGCGCGGCGCCAGGCGCCAGCAGCCCGCCCACCAGCCCGATCCCCAGCGCCACCGCCGCCAGCAGCCGCATCAGCATGGTCTTCCTCATCGCCGGTTCCTCCTGTCTGTCCTGGTTTGCCTCGATGCGCCCACGATACCCCGGCGCTGTGAACAGCCGATGAAGAACCGGCGAAGATCATGTGGACACCGGCCGGGCCTTGCGGTATGGTGAGACTCAGTCAGGACCGCCATGCCAGGAGGATCCGCATGAGCCCGCTGTTTTCGTTGATTCTGGCCAGCCTCGGCGCCCTGGAGCGCGCCGCCGGCCCGGTGTTCGCCCGCCGCAGCATGACGCCCGAGGAGATGTGGGCGGCTGCCAAATTCGCCCTGATCGCCGGCGCGATCGGGGCGCTGCTGTTCCTGAGCCGCAAGCCGCTGATCAAAACCTTCCCCGGCAACGACGCAGCGCGGATCGCCGGCAACCTGCTCGCCGCCGCCGGCGTGCTGAGCCTGGTGCCGCTGGGCCTGTTCGTGCTCTCGATCGGCAGCATGGTGCTGGGGATCGGGATTTTGATCATCCTGCTGGGGGTGCTGGTGAAAGCCGTGATCGGCTGGGGCAAGGAGAGTTAGTTGGCCGGTAAAGTCGGCGGGGTACGCTAAGCGTGCCCCGCCGGCCGCCGCCGTTCCGCCAGCTGGGAAAGGAGATAGTATGACCGATCGCAAGAGCAACGAGCGAAGCGCCGTGGCCGCGCTCAGCGCCCTGGCGGCCATGAGCGCGACGCCCTTCGAGAGCCTGCCGCAGCTGGCGGACGCCTACCTGCGGCTGATCATGCGCCAGCTCGGCATGCGCAGCGCCTTCGTCTCGGAATTCGTCGAAAGCGCCCAGCGCATCCTCCACAGCCGCGACAACGACGGCTGCGATGTCGAGGAGGGCGCCCTCGTGCCGCTCGAAGACACCTTCTGCCAGTTCGTGCGCGCCACCAGCCTGCCGGTGACCATCCCCGACTCCTCGACCGACGCCCGGGTCAATCACATCGTCACCCGCCGCAACCTCAATATCGGCGCCTACGCCGGCGTGCCGATCTTGCTGAGCGACGGCAGCATCTATGGCTCGCTCTGCGCGCTCGATCCCGAGCCGAAGGAGATTCTGCCGGCCCACATGGATCTGCTGCGAATCGCCGCCAACCACCTGGGCTTCTGGGTGGAGCGCGAGCGGGCCTACCTCGCCGCCCAGGACGATCACCAGCACGCCAGGCGCCAGATCGCCCTGACGATGCTGGCGCTGGATCAGCAGATCAATGTCCTGCATATGGTCGCCCACGATCTGCGCACGCCCCTCAGCGGCGTGATCGGCTTCGCCGACCTGCTCCAGGAGGGCGTGTTCGAGCCGCTCAACGAGGAGCAGCACCGCATGCTGGATCACATCAAGCGCGCCGGCGTCTTCGCCAACCGGCTGGTGACCGACATCGTGGACGCGGCGTCGGCGGAGCGGCCGGCCCTGCGCCTGATGCTCTCAGCGATCGCGCCGCAGGATCTGGCGGCGCATGTGCTTCAGATGTGCCAGCCCAAAGCCGCCGCCAAAGACCTGGAGCTGCGCCAGGAAACCGAAGCGCCGCCCGCGTCGATCGAGACCGACGCCGAGCGGCTCCAGCAGGTGCTCTACAATCTGCTCAGCAACGCTATCCACTACACCGACGCCGGCTCGGTGACGCTGCTGATCCGCGCCTGCCCCGAGGGCGTCGAGTTCCAGGTCCGCGACACCGGCCCCGGCATCCCGCCCGAGCGCCAGGCCGAGATCTGGGAGATGTACGCCCGGGCCACCACCAAGGGCGGCGGCCTGGGCGTGGGGCTGGCGGTGGTCAAGAACCTGGTCCAGGCGCTCGGCGGCACGACCGGCCTCGAAAGCCAGGTCGGCGCCGGCAGCACGTTCTGGGTGCGGCTGCCGCTGCGCGCCCCGTCCCTGGAGACCATCACGCTCTGAGCCGGCGCCGGACAAAGCGACGGGCCGCCAGCCTTCCCAGGTTGGCGGCCCGTCGGCTGTTTAGCGCCCGGCCAGCGGCAGATAGGTCCGCAGCGGCTCCGTCCAGCGCGCGATGCCCAAGGCCGGCTTGCCGCCGGCGGCGGCGAACGACCCGCCGGCATACAGGCCGTCGGAGCGGGCGGCCAGCGCGAAGACCTGCGCGTCAACGCCCGAGCCGATTCCTTCCCAGCGCTGCCCATCCCAGCGCGCGATCCTCCGGGCGGCGGCGGAGGTTCCATCGCTGTTGACGACGCGCTCGAAGTAGCCGCCAACATAGAGCGCGCCATCGCTTACCGCCAGCGCATCGACGCCGGTCGAAAAGAGCGGATCCCCGCCCTCCGGGCTGACTCCCCGGCCCAGCGGCAGCCAGCTCTGGCCGTCCCAGCGGGCGATGTCGGCGCTGGGAACGCCGGCGATATCCGCGAACCGCCCGCCTGCATACAAGAAGCCGTTGTCCCAAACCAGATCGTTGATCGACTCGCCGGGCACCAGATTCAGGGCCGCCCCCATGTCTGTCCAGCTCTGGCCGTCCCAGCGCGCCAAGATGGTCGCGTCTTGGCTGCCGGGCAGATGCAGCAGCCCGGCGGCATACAAGTTGGCGCCGTCCCAGGCCAGCGCCCGGATGCCGCCGCCGCGGGGGAGACCGCCAACCGCTTCCCAGGCGCTGCCGGTCCAACGGGCGAGATGATGGCTTGTCACGCCGCCGGCGTAGTCAAATTGACCGCCCACATAGAGGTCGTCGCCCGCCACCTGAAACGCGGCAACGGCAGCTAGCCCGCCGCCCTCCGTCGCAACCCCGCCGACGAGCGGCGACCAGGCCGCGCCATCCCAGCGCGCGATGCCTGACACTTCGGCGCCGCCGGCCTGGAACAGTTCGCCGCCCACATACAGCAGCGAGCCGCTCAGCGCCATCGTATAGACAAGCCCTTCAACGCCTTCGCCCAGCGGCGACCAGGCCGCGCCATCCCAGCGCGCCACGTTCCGGGCGGGCGTGGCTCCCGCCCGGTCGAATTGGCCGCCGGCGTACAGTCCCGCGCCCGCGTCAGCGAAGGCGAGCACGTTGCCAACCACGCCCACATAGGACCATGACTCCCACGAGCCGCCGTTCAGGCGCGCCAGCATGAGCGCATCGACGCCGTCAATCGCAGTGAACGCCCCGCCCAACGTCAGCCGGCTGTCGACGACCGCCAAGGTTGAGATCGCGGCGTTGGCAGTCCCCTGGAGCGACCAAACGCCGTCGCGCCGTCGCCAGAGCGTGGCATAGTTGCCGACGGCGTATAAATCGGCGCCATCGAAGGCGACGCTGGTGACGGATTGCGGAAGCTCAGCGCCCAGCGAGGTCCAGGCGCCGCCGCTCCAGCGCATCAAGGCGTCGCCGGGGGTCTGGCTCGTGCCGGCGACATAGACATCCTGTCCGGAGAAGGCGAAATTGTAAACCGACAACGCTACGCCGGCGCCGAGCCCCTGCCACGCCGCGCCGTCCCAGCGCGCGACGCCCCGGGCCGGCGCGCCGTTGAAGCTTGTGAAGCGCCCCCCGGCGTAGAGGCCGTCAGGCCCGGCCGCGATGATCTGAAGCTCGGACATCGAGTTCCCGGCGGAGCGCATGCCATGCCAGGCGGTCCCGTCCCAGCGGTAGATGTTCCAGTCGGGGCTGCTCAGGCTGCCAAAGCGGCCGCCGATGTAGAGCGCGCCGTTCCAGCGGGCGAGGCTCTTGCCGCCCTCCGGCAGCCCGCCGCCGATACCAGTCCAGGCGCTGCCGTCCCAGCGGGCGACGCGCGGGGCGGCAAGACCGTTGATCGTGGAGAAGGGGCCGGCGACGTAGACCCCCGAGCTATCGGCGTAGATATCGTCGATGTAGCGATCCGCGTCGCCGATCATGCTCCAGTCCGACCCGTTCCAGCGCGCGACAAACCTTCGCGGATCGAGCAGCCGGTCCGTGACCGGCGGCATGGCGTCGCCGATCAGGTCAAACGTGCCGATCGCATACGCCGCTCCGTCGGGCCCGGTCACCAACTTCTCAACCGGGCCGCCGTCGAGGCGGAGGCCATGCTCGACGAACCGCCCGTCCCAGCCGACGTTATCGCCGGGGGAGCGCGGCGCCGCCGGAGCGGCCCCGCCGCCGCGCGCGCCGCCAATCGCCGCCAAAAGCGCCAGCGCCAACAGAATCCTTGCTCCGAAGCGAACCATTCCATCCTCCCATGCCGCCAGCGACCCGCGCCAACCCTCTGCGGCGCGGTCCATGCCATGGCAGAAACCACGGCGGCGGTGTTATTCGCA
>DASWWB010000873.1:0-1914 GCA_036406115.1 Herpetosiphonaceae bacterium | reverse complement strand
CAGCGGCGCCTGGAGCTGGTCGCCGCCGAGCAGGACGCCGCGGGCCGTCGCCGTGGTGGCGATGCGGGCGGTCGCGCCCCAGGCCAGCCCGGCGATCAGGAGCAGCAGCACGGCGACCAGCGCGGCCCACGAGCGCGGCGGCGCGATTGCGAGCAGATGGTCCAGCTGCTCGGGCGAGGACAGGCGTTCCAGCGCCACCTGGCGGAAAATCCGGCGCTCCACGCTAGCCGCCCATCAGCCGCTTGAGCATGCGCTCGAAGCGCGCGCCGGCCAGGAGGGCCGCGTCGAGCTGGCCCAGGTCGAGCTCGTCGCGCCCGGCGTCGGCGTGCTGATTGGCTGGCGGGCGTTGGCCGGGGGTGATCAGGGTCAGCGAGTGGCGCAGGCGGTCGGAGAGGAACAGCGAGACGGCGCGGTAGAAGCGGGCGGCGAAGGCGGTGTCGCGCTCCAGGCGGGCGCTGAGCCGGCTGCGCTCCAGCACGAAGACCTCCGCCTGCTGGATGGCGGCGACCGTCGCCGAGGCCGGCCGGTCGTCGATGAACGACATCTCGCCCAGCAACTCGCCGCTGTATTTGGTGTCGATCGCCTGGCCGCCCAGCGCCGCGAGCATGATCGAGACCGCGCCGTCCAGCACGATGTAGAGCGCCTCGCTGGCCTGGCCCTCGCGGATCAGCGTCGCGCCGGGAGGGAGGTGCCGGCGCTGGCCGGCCGCCAGCATCCATTCGATGTCATCGTCGCTCAAGTAGCCGAGAATGTAGAGGACTTTGCGCACGGCTGGCTCCTGTTCCGGGCATGGCAACGGGCCTGATCGAGGTCGATCAGGCCCGTATCATACCATCAGCGGCAGGGACTAGCGTGCCAGCGAGACGCTGATCCCGGCCACAGTCGCCGCAATGTTCACCTGGGGGGGTTCCACCGGGAATTGGTTGCCGCCGCCGTTCGGATCGTCCGACCCGCCGCCGGCGATGCGATCCAGCTCCGCATCCGTCAGTTCGTCGTCATGGATAAGATTGACTGGGGTTTGGTCCATCGACGGTGCCGCCTTTCTCCTGATCCACTAAGCAACCAATGGTCACAGCATATCGATTGCCGGCGCATGTGTCAAGTTGCCATAAGATGTATTTTTGCTGAGAAGGCGCTGATCCGGGCCGGCAGCCGAATGCAGCGATCTCAGCAGGATTCGTTCCACGCGGCGCGTCATTCCGCTGCCGCCGCCTGGATGATCGGCAGATAGACCGCGCGGGACGGCGCCGCCCGCCACAGCCCGTGGCGCTCGTACCAGCCGCGGACGCGCCCGAGCATTGTCGGGTCGAAGGCAATGCCGGCGTGATCGACGCCCTGGTAAACGTGCAGCTCGTGGCTGACGCTGTTGGTGGCGAGAATCCCCGCCAGCGCCTGGTCCAGCTCCAGGCGCACGACGGTGTCCTGGTCGCCGTGGTGGAGCTGGTAGGGCGTCCGGATTTGCCCAGCGGCGGCTGGCGTGGTCGCGTTCGGCCCCTCGCTGACGCCGCCGGCGCTGTGCGAGCCGACCAGGAAATCGCCAGGGCGCGCGCCGAGCAGCTGCCCGCTGACGAAGGCGCCCATGCTGTGGCCGTGGACCGCCACCCGCGCCGGGTCGGCCTGGCTGACGCAGGCCAGCAGCTCCCGGGCCTTGCGCGCCCGCAGCACATTGGCCTCCGACGCGCCGTCAGCCCCGTCGGGCAGGTTGCCGGCGTCTTCGGCGTCCGGGGCGTGGGTGTACATCGTGGCGATCACCACCAGGCCCCAGCCGACCATGGTCCTGGCGATGGTCGCGCTGTAGCCGCGCGGCGTGCCGCCCTTGCCGTGGCTGACCAGCGCCGCCGGGAACGGGCCGGCGCCGGCCGGGACGAACAGCACCCCCTCCAGGGCGTACTCGACGCCGTCGTCGGTCGAGCG
>DASWWB010000872.1:0-2144 GCA_036406115.1 Herpetosiphonaceae bacterium | reverse complement strand
AGCGCCTATTTCAACGAGATCGACGATGACTCGCTGATCACCCGCGAGCAGGTCCGGGTCTTCCTCACCGCCGCCAGCCTGCACGACGAGACCGACGTGCGGGGCATCTGGGCCGATCTTGAGTTTTTCATCTTCTATCTGGCCCACCTGGCCGAGGAGATCCGCGGCCTCGACGATCTGCGCGACTACCACGTCAGCGAATTCGCCCATCAGTTCATCGAATCGACCATCCGCGGCCATGTGACCCAGCAGCAGAAACGCGCGCTGCTGGCCCACGTCGCCCAGCTGATCGAGTTCCTCGGCGAGCAGGGCGCGCTCAAGGCCAGCACCCAGGCCCGGGTGCGCGAGGCGACGGCGATTATCTCCGCCAACCGCCGCTCGCTGGCCCAGATCGACCGGCCCATGCCGCTGGGCGGCGAGCCGGTGCTGCGCACCTCGCAGGACGGCCACCTGGTGACCTTCACCTTCAACGATCTGTGGCTGGGCCTGGCGGCGATCGCCGAGCACAAGGGCGACCTGATGGCGCTGCACGACGCCGCTCGCGGCGTGCCGGACGGCGCGGTCAAGCGCAAGCGGATCAACTGGCTGATGCGCCGCGATCTTGGCGAGTTCAACGAGGTGCTGAGCGCCATTCCCTCGGCCGCGCTCCAGGCGGCGGTCGAGTGGTTCCATCACGCCGCTTTCAATCGCGGCAGCGCCTGGGCCGGCCCCATCGACGATGACACCTAAGCCACGAGGGTAGCGCTATGGCAGGTCTGCGGCGGTTGTTTCTAGTCTTGACGCTTCTGGTCAGCGCATTCGCCGGTCGGACCCGCCCCGCGGCCGCCGTGATGACGATCCAGGGCGCGGCCCAGCTCGGCACGGTTAAGACGGTTTCGGTGCGGCTGGGCAACAGCGAGCCCCAGCCCTTCGCCGCCCAGGTCTACGAGGCGCTGGCGGCCCCCACGCCCCGCGCCCACGCGCCGGCAGCAGCCATGCGCGTCCCGCTCCCCCCCGGCCCGCAGCCGATCTCCGAGGCGCTGGCAAGTCGCCTGGCCGCCGATCCCGCCGCCGAGGTCCAGATGTTGGTCTATCTGCGCGACCAGGCCGACCTGGGGCCGGCCAGCGCCGTCGCCGGCTGGGCCGAGCGCGGCCAGGCGGTCTACGACACGCTGACCAGCCATGCCCGCCGGACCCAGGCGCCGCTGCTGGAGTGGCTGGGGCAGATCGCGCCCGCCGCCCAGCCGCAGCCCTTCTGGATCGTCAACGCGATCGCCCTGCGCGGCGACCTGGAGCTGGCCCGCCGGCTGGCAGGCAGAGCCGAGGTCGCCATCCTGACGACGAACGCGACCCAGGCCCTGGCGCCGAACGAGAGCCAGCAGCCGGCGACCGGCGACGAGACCGCCTGGGGCCTTGAGAAAATCAACGCCCCCGCCGCCTGGGCCGACTGGGGCGCGCGCGGCCAGGGGATCGTGGTGGCGAACATCGACACCGGCGTGGCCTACTCGCACACCGCGCTGCTCCAATCCTATCGCGGCTGGTCGGCCGGCCAGATCGACCACAACTACAACTGGTTCGCCGCCGCCGGCGACCAAACCGCCTACCCCACCGACGGCTCCGGCCACGGCACCCACACCATGGGCACGCTGGTCGGCAAGGCGGCGGGCGGCATGCCGGCGGTCGGCGTAGCCCCCGGCGCGCGCTGGATCGCCGTCCGCGGCTGCCCGGGCTTTTTCTGCTCCCAGACCGAGCTGATCGCGGCGGCGGAGTGGCTGCTGGCGCCGCGCGATCTGGCGGGATTGAATCCGCGGCCCGACCTGCGCCCCCATATCATCAACAACTCCTGGGGCGGCGAAGACCCGACCGACTGGTTCGACGGCTATGTCACGGCCTGGAACGCCGCCGGCATGGCGAGCGTGTTCTCGAACGGCAACAGCGGCCGCAACGGCTGCGGCAGCACGGTCACGCCCGCCCGCTCGGCCCTGGTCTTCTCGGTCGGCGCCACCGACAGCGCCGACCAGGCCTGGGAGCTTTCGTCGCGCGGCCCGGCGCCCGACGGCAGGACCAAGCCCGACCTCGCCGCCCCCGGCGTCGATGTGCTCTCGACCTGGCCCGACGGCAGGATGATGCGTCAAAGCGGCACCTCGATGGCGGCGCCGCACGTC
>DASWWB010000871.1:0-3796 GCA_036406115.1 Herpetosiphonaceae bacterium | reverse complement strand
AAGACGAGCTTCGGCGAACTGTTCCAGAACATCTTCTTCCTGCCGCTGTTCGTCGGCTTCGCGGTGCTGGCGGGCATGTTCCCCTTCCACACCTGGTCGCCGACCGGCCACGTGGCGGCGCCGACCGCCGTCTCGATGCTGCACGCCGGCGTGCTGATGAAGCTGGGCGCGTACGGCGCGCTGCGGGCGGCGCTGTGGCTGATGCCGCAGGGCGCCGCCACCTGGCTGCCCTGGATCGCGGCGGTGACGCTGCTCAACGTGGTCTACGGCGCCTCGATCGCGATGGTCCAGAAGGACTTCAAGTACGTGATCGGCTACTCGTCGGTCAGCCACATGGGCCTGGTGATGCTGGCCCTGGCCTCGATCAACGAGGTGGCGCTGAACGGCGCGGTGATGCAGATGTTCGCCCACGGCGTGATGACCGCGCTGTTCTTCGCGGTGGTCGGGCGCATGGTCTACGAGCGGACCCACACCCGCCAGCTGCCCGAGCTGGGCGGCCTGGCCAAAGTGATGCCGTTCGCCTTCGTGGTCTTCGTGATCGCCAGCCTCTCGTCGATGGGCATGCCGGGCACGGCGGGTTTCGCCGCCGAGTTCACGATCTTCACCGGCGCGATGAAGCAGTCGCCGATCATCGCGACGATCGCGGCGCTCTCGATCCCGATCACGGCGGCCTACGTGCTGCGGGTCGGCTACATGGCCTTCCTGGGCGAGGTCAAGGACCCGCACTTCTACGAACTGCCGCCGCTGACCTGGCAGGAGAAGTTCGCCGGCGTGACGCTGGCGGCGGTCGTGCTGGGCGTCGGCATCTACCCCAACATTATTATGGATATGATCGGGACAGGCGTGACGCCGATTGCGGAGCGCATTGTCAGCGTGGGTTCGTCGCTGGCAGGACGCTAGCGACGCCCGCCCGTTTGAACGATGAGCGTGCTTCGGAGGACACCGCGTGAGCTTTCAACTTGGTGATATTCGCCGGCTGATGCCCGAGCTCCTGCTGCTGATTATCGCAGTCTGGGTTTTGCTCGACGATCTGTTTCAGCGCTGGCGCTCCACGCCGGAGGAGTACAAGGCGCGGGTCAACAACGCCGCCGCCACCACTCTGCTCGGCCTGGGTTTGGCATTCATTGTGACGCTGCTGCAAGGCGGCTACCTGCTGCACCGGGTCTTCGACGCCGGCGCCGCCGCCCAGGGCGGCGGGCTGTCGTGGCTCGGCAACGCCCTTATGACCCTGCGCGGGGCCGGCGAAACCAAATCGCTGCTCGGCGGGGCCTTCGTGATCGACCCGCTGACCCACATCGGCCGCCTGACCTTCATCGGCGCCGCGATCGTCACCATCTTGCTGACGACCCACGCCCGGCCGAGCAACAATCCCGGCGAGTTCTTCTCGCTGATCATCTTCTCGACCCTCGGCATGATCCTCATGACCGCCGCCGGCGAGATGATCATGATGTACCTCGGCCTGGAGATGACGAGCATCCCGCTGTACGTGCTGGCCGGCTATTTCCGCCGCAACAGCGTCAGCGCCGAAGCCGGCATCAAATACTATATCTTCGGCGCGCTCTCGTCGGCCATCCTGCTCTTTGGCATGAGCCTGGTGCTGGGCATGACGCTGGCGACGCCGCTCGGCGCCTCCGCCGTCGCCAACGCCCCGACCAGCATGGCCTCGGTCGCCGCCGCGATCCAGGCGACCTTCGCCGAGCCGGGCAGCCCGGGCCAGGCGGTCTTTATCCTCGGCATGATCTTTATGATCGCCGGCATGGCCTACAAAGTGGCGGTGGTGCCGTTCCACTCCTGGTCGCCCGACGTTTACCAGGGCGCGCCGACCACGATCACGGCCTTTGTCTCGACCGCCTCCAAAACCGCCGGCTTCTTCCTGATCAGCCGCTTCCTGCTGACTGGCTTCGGCTCGCCCGCCACCGCCGGCAGCGCGTCGCTCGGCGGGACGTTCGGCGGCTGGGCCAGCATCATGGCCCTGATCGCGGCCCTGACGATGGTGTTCGGCAACTTGGCGGCGCTGCCCCAGACCAACGTCAAGCGCCTGCTGGCCTACTCGTCGATCGCCCACGCCGGCTTCCTGCTGCTCGGCCTGCTCGGCGGCGACCGCGACAGCATCACCTCGCTGATCTACTACCTGGTGGTCTACACCGTCACCAACCTGGGCGCCTTCGGCACCCTGGCGCTGATCGAGGATCAGATCGGCGGGACCGAGATCAGCGACCTGGACGGCCTGGGGCGGCGCTCGCCGTTCCTGGCGCTGCTGCTGACAATCTTCGTGCTCTCGCTGGCGGGCATACCGCCGCTGTCAGGCTTCCTGGCCAAGTTCTATGTCTTCATCGCCGCCTGGGGCCAGGGCGCGCGCTGGCTGGTGATCCTGGCGGTCACCAACACGATTGTCAGCCTGTTCTACTACCTGCGCCTGCTCAAAGCGATGTACATCGCCGAGCCGGCCAAGAACGCCGACAGCCCGGTCAGCGTGCCGTTCTGGCCGCGAGTCAGCATGATCGCCATGATGATTTTGGTGATGGGCCTCGGCCTGGCCCCCGGCGTGATCTTCGGCGCCCTGGAGCAGATCGCCGTGACCCTGGCCGCGCGCTAAGCAGCCGCCGGCCCGATCAGCCCCCGTCCGCGCGCAGTGGACGGGGCTGATTGTTTTTAGCTTTCAGTCGTCAGTCGTCAGTCGTCAGGCCAGTGGCTAGAGCGCGTGCCTGCCGCCGAGAGCTGCTGAGATCTCCATCGAAGGCGGCACTTTTCGTCCGGGCGCGGCGTCCTGACGACTGACGACTGACGACTTCTATGCTATCTTTACTCGCGGTCGATTCGTGAAAGGTGCTGGAATGTCTCAACTGCTCCACTCCAATCTTGGCAAATACACGCTCCAACAGGAGCTTGGGGCTGGCGGCATGGGCGCGGTCTACCGCTCGTTCCATCCCCAGCTGAACCGCCCTGTCGCCGTCAAAGTGATCCTCGGCAACGCCACCGACGATATCCGCCAGCGCTTTCTGCGCGAAGCCCAGATGGCGTCGCATCTCTCGCACCCCAACATCGTGCGGGTGTTCGATGTCGACGAGGCCAATGGCATCCCCTATCTTGTGATGGAGCTGATCGAAGGGCCGAGCCTGGGCGATCGGATGAAGCAGCGCCCTCTGGCGATCGATGAGGTGTTCGGCATCGCCATCCAGCTGGCCGAGGCGCTGCACTACGCCCATCAGCAGGGCGTGCTGCACCGCGATCTCAAGCCCGGCAACGTCCTGTTCCGCCCCAACGGCGATCTCGTGCTGGTCGATTTCGGCCTGGCGCGGCCGGCGGCGCTCGCCAGCAACGACCAGCTGACCAAGAGCGGCATGATCATGGGCACGCTGGCCTATATGTCGCCCGAGCAGCTCCAGGCCCACCCGGTGGACCGGCGGACCGACATCTACGCCCTGGGCGTGATGCTCTACCAGATGCTCACCGGCCGCCTGCCGTTCGACGGCGACACGGCCCAGGTGATGTTCGGCCATGTCTACGCCGCGCCGCCGCCGCCCAGCGCCGTGGGCGTGCCCGTGCTGCCCGAGCTGGAGGCACTGCTGGTCCGGCTGCTGGCCAAAGATCCCGCCGCCCGGCCGCAGACCGCCGCCGAGGTCGCCGCCGCGCTGCGCGGCTTGCAGCAGGCGGCCGCCGGCTTCCGTCCCGCCGGCCAGGGGATGGGCGCGCTGCCGCCCACGGCCCAGGTCGGCTATGGCACGCCGCCCACGGTCCAGGCTGGCTACGGCATGCCGCCCACGGCCCAGGCCGGCTACGGCGCGCCGCCGACGCT
>DASWWB010000870.1:0-1833 GCA_036406115.1 Herpetosiphonaceae bacterium | reverse complement strand
GCCTGGGCGGCGTTGCGCAGCTCGGGGATATCCGCGACCCGGACGGCGCGCGCGGCGGCCAGATCGCCAGCCGCCATGGCCGTTTGGCGCCGCTGGAGAGCGGCGAGGGCCGCTCCGAACGCCTGCGCGCGCTGGCCGGCGGGCGCCGCGGCGATGCGCTGGCGGGCGCCGAGCAGATCGCCGGCGCAGACACGCTCAGCGGCGTCAGTCAGGATCCGCTCGTCGGCGTGCTGGCGCTCGATCCGCAGCCGGGCCGCCGCGCGCTCGCGCAACGAGTCATGCTGGGCCGCGAGATCGGGCAGCTCGGCGCGGAACTCGGGGGACAAGCTGATGGCCTCGGCGCGGTCCAGGGCCGCCTGCCATGACTCGGCGGCCAGCAGGGCACGCAGCTGACTGAGCGCCGGGGCGACGGCGGCGCGCTCAGCCTCCAGCGCCTGGCAGCGCTCATAGTCCTGGTGGGTGAGCTGGTAATTCTGCCGCAGCTCGCTGAGGGCGCGCCAGCGCTCCAGGTGGCGCTGCGTGCTCGGCGCCTGGGCGGCGAGCGTGGCGCAGCGCTCGGCCAGCCGGCGGATATCGGCGATCTGGAGCGAGCCGGCGGCGATCGACTCAATCACGGCGGCGGCCTGCTCGTCGCCGCGCAGCAAGGGCTCGACGGGAAGAATGCGCTGGAAGGCGCGGGGATAGTCCGGCGGAGCGGCCGCGATGATACGCTGGGCCTCCGCCAGCTCGGCGCCGGCGGCCAGGAGGTCGCGGAGCCGGCCCAGGAAAACGGCGATCTCGGGCGGCGCGCCCGCCTCGGCGTAGCCGAGCTGCCGGTCCAATTCATCCCAGCGGCGCTGCAAGAGCGCGCTGGCGAGCTGGGCCAGCTGCGGGTCGCGGGTCGGGGCGATGGCGGGGCTCTCGCGCCAGGCCCGCGCCAGCGGGATCAGCCACATCAGCGGCCAGATATCGGGAAGCCAGCACCACATATCGGTGAGGCGCACGATGCCGGGGCGGTCGGGATGCTCGATCCAGGCCGCCAGCGCCCCGCGCGCCTCGCGGCTGACATCATGGGCGACCGCCCGCGCCCAATCGTGGCGCCGGGCGATGGCCAGCGTGTCGGCGGGATCGCGCTGGACCTCGATCGCCACCGCGCTGAGCTGCTTGCTGAGGCGCTCCCAGCGGTCGGCGGCCCCGACCGGCGGCTCGGGCCGCTGGCTGAGCGGGTGCTCCCACAGATCGAGCAGCTCGCGCAAGGCGCCGTGCAGCTCCTCCAGCGTGCCGATGCGGTTGATAACCGTCGGATCAAACAGGCGCAGCAAGAGCAGCCGCGCGCCGCGGCTCAGCGGCGCGCCATCGAAGGCGCCGAACAGCGGAAAAGCTGGGTCGGCGCTGTCCGCCAGCGAGGGCGAGCCGAAAAACACCTCGGCGGCCAAGCGCTGGAGCTGGTCGAACTCAGCCTGTTTGTCCTTGTGGTCGATGTGCTCGCGGGCGGTGTTCCAATCAATCACATCCAGCATGCGCGATTGGCTGTCCCAATACAGGCAATCGGGCTTGATATCGCCGTGGCAGATGCCATGCTGATGCAGCCGGAGCAGCATTCCGGCGAGTTGCGCCAGCAGCTGGAGCCCGTCGTGCTCCCGGGCGCCGCGCATGGGCAGCGCGTCCGGCTCGGACAGGCGGATGCCGCGGGCGAACGCCTGGATGGCGCATGGCACGGCAAGCGGCGCCGGGAAGCCGGCGGGCTTGACGGCCAGGAGGTGGAAGCCCAGCGGCTCCACGGCGCTGGCGCACCCGCTGGGATCCTGGGCCAGCAGGCGATGCGCCTTGGACAGAATGGCATGCTCCGACTGC
>DASWWB010000869.1:0-3168 GCA_036406115.1 Herpetosiphonaceae bacterium | reverse complement strand
GAGGCGCCGGCCAGCAGCGCGGCGACGCCCGCCCAGTCCACGCTCCAGGTCGCCTCGAAGACGCGGGTGACCACAGGCCAGGCCGCCGCATAGCCGAGGCTCACGCCGGCCGCGCCGGCGATCGCGCCCACCAGCCCGTACTCCAGCACATAGGCCGCCAGCACCTGAGCGCGCGAGGCGCCCAGCACCTTCAGCACCGCCGCTTCGCGCGTACGCTCCTGCGCCCGCGCCGCGATGGCCCCGGCCAGCACCAGCAGGGCGGCCAACAACGCCACGGCCGCCGCGCCGCGGATCGCCAGCGCGATGCGGTCGAAAAGGTCGCTGGCCGCCTCGAGCTGCTCGCGCACCGAGATGACGTTCACCTCGGGAAACGCCGGGCCGAGCGCCCGCACGATCCGCGCCTCCTCGGCGCGGGTGGCCTTGGCGATCGCCACCTGCCGCGGCTGGGCGCCCTCCAGTGCGTTCGGCGTCAGCACCACCGGGAAACTCGCGCCGAAGCTGCCGAAGTCGATGCGCCGGATCACCGCCACTTTCGCCTCGATCTCGGCGCCCAGCACCGAGAGCGTGATCGTGTCGCCCACCTTCAGCGCGCCGCCCTTCGCCGGGTCCTCCGAGAGCGCCACCAGCGGCGGCCCGCGGTAGCCGGCCGGCCACCACCGGCCCTGGAGCACACCCGCATTGGGCGGCTCGGCGTCGATGGCCGAGATGGTGACGTCATTGTCGTAGGCCCAGCGCGCCTCGCGCGGGATCCTCTCGATATCCACCGGGCGCCCGCGCACGGCCAGGATCCGGCCCGACAGCAGCGGCGCGCGCAGGTAGCGCTCCTGCCCCGGCGTCCGGCCAAGCGCCCGGGCCACCGCCGCGTCGAAGTCCGCAGCCCGTTCGCCCGGGATTTCGGTGAAGACCAGGGCCGGTGCGGTCTGGGGCGCGACCACTGCGATCTGGGTGAGGAGGCTGGACTGGATCAGCACCACCGCCGCCAGCAGACCGACGCCGAGGCCGATGGCCGGCGCCGCCGTGCGAGCCGCCGAGCGCGGTCCGGCCAGGTTGGCCAGCGCGATCCGCACCGATCCGCGCGTGCCGCCGCGCAGCCGTCCTGCCAGCTTCGCCCCGCCCCAGCCGAACGCCCACAGCAGCCCGAACGCGGCGGCGACGCCGGCGATCATGATGCTGGCCGCCAGCGGGGTCGGCGCCGTGACGATCGCCAGGCCGCCCAGCCCCAGCGCCGCCAGGATCGCGCCGATCAGCTCCGGCCCGAAGCTCAGGCGTCCCGATAGGTCGCTGCGGAACAGACTGGCCGGTGGCGTGGTCCGGGCGCGGGCCAAAGGCGCCAGGGAAAAGGCGGCCGCCGACAACAGGCCGAACGCCGCCGCCCGAGCCAGCGGCCACGGATAGATCGCGAACAGCGCCGGGACCGGCAGATCGCGCGCGAACACCGACCCCAGGACCAGCGGCGCCACCGCGCCCACCACCAACCCAATGGCGATCCCGGCCATGGCCAGCAGCCCGATCTGGGCCAGGTACATGTCGCGGATCAGACCGCTCTCGGCGCCCAGCGCCTTGAGGGTGGCGATGGCCGGCTTGCGCCCGTCCACATAGGCGCTGACCGCCCCGAACACCCCGAGCCCGCCGGCCACCAGCGAGGCCAGCCCGATGAAGCCCAGGAAGTATTCGAGCTGGTCGATCGTGCGGCTCACCCCCGGCGAGGCGTCGTTGCGATCGCGCAGGCGGAAGAAGCCGCGCATGGCGCCGCGCGCCTCGGCCTTGGCGGCCTGCAGTTCCAGCCCGGGCCGCAGGGCCACCCGGGTCGTCTCGCCAAACGGCAGGCCGGGTTGCAGGAACCCGCCCTGTTCCAGCGCGCCCGTCCGGGTCAGTACGCGCGGCCCAAGCGCGAAGCCGCGCGACAGGCGGTCCGGCTCCTCCTCAAGCACCGCGCCCACCCGCATCGGCACGTTCCCGGCCATGAATCGGTCCCCGACCTTCAGGCCCAGACGGTCCAGCAGGGCCTGCTCCACCGCCGCGCCCCAGGCGCCGTCGCGCGGCTCCAGCGCTGCGGCCAGGGAGGGCGCGCCACGCACCGAGACGGTTCCCGCCAGCGGATAGGCGGCGTCGACGCCGCGCAATTCGACCAGCCGCCGCTCGCCGTTCGCTCCCTCGGCCATGGCCTGGGAGGCGACGGCGGTGGAGACCGTCCCCAGCTTCTTCAGTTCGGCGACTTCGATCGGGGCCAGCCGTCGCTGGCGCACCGAGATGGCGATATCCCCGCCCAGGATCGCCCGCGCCTCGGTGGCGAGTCCGCGCCGGAAGGCCTCGGCCGTTGAGCTGGCGGCGGCGATGGCCGCCACGCCCAGAGCCAGGCAGGCGAGGAAGATCCGGAAGCCCTTGACCCCGCTCCTCAGCTCCCGTCCGGCGAACCGCAGCCAGAGCGGGATCACGCCGCGGTCCCAGCGGCTTCGGAGACGGGACGTCCGTCGCGCAGGGTCACCACCCGCTGCGCCCGCGCCGCGAGGATCGGGTCATGGGTGACCAGCAGCAGCGCGGCGCCGGCGTCGGTGACGAGGTCGAGCATCAGGTCGGCCACGTGCCGCGCGTTGGAGGAATCCAGGTTGCCGGTCGGCTCGTCCGCGAAGATCAGCTGCGGTCGCGGCGCCAGGGCTCGCGCCAGGGCCACCCGCTGCTGCTCGCCGCCCGAGAGCTGATGAGGATAGTGCCGAAGGCGCGCCGAGAGTCCGACGCGGTCCAGCCAGGCGCGCGCCTCGGCCATGGCGTTCGGCGCGCGCGCGATCTCCAGCGGCGCGGCGACGTTCTCCTCGGCGGTCATGTTCGGCAGCAGGTGGAACGACTGGAAGACCAGGCTGACCCGCCCACGGCGCAGCCGCGCGCGCCCGTCCTCGTCCAGCCGGGCGAGGTCCTTGCCGAACAGCATCACCCGCCCGGCGCTGGGCCGCTCGAGACCCGCCGCCACGGCGATCAGCGACGACTTGCCGGACCCTGACGGTCCCACCAGCGCCACACGTTCGCCCGCGTTCAGGGTCAGGGAGAGGTGGCGGAGGATTTCAACGGGTCCCGCCGCGGAGGGCAGGGTCAGGCCCACGTCGTCGAGGATCAGCGGCGGCGCGTCGGTCAAGCGGGACTCCGTCAAGCAGAACTCCGGGAGTTGAGCGGATA
>DASWWB010000868.1:0-1786 GCA_036406115.1 Herpetosiphonaceae bacterium | reverse complement strand
AGGTCGGCGCCCCGTAGGGCGCGGCGCCGTAGACCAGCCGGTTCAGCACCGCCGCCGTCACCGCGGCCTGCCCGGCCCCGGGCAGATCGACCACCACCACGCGCGGCCCCGTCGGCGCGCCCGCCCGGTCGCCGATCGTCGGCATCGGCGTCGCCGGCCGCGCCCAGCCGCCCAGCACCTGCTCGGCCCAGGCGAAGGCGGCCTCCGGCTCCATGCCGCCGGTGACGATCACCGCGGCGTTGTCCGGCCGCCACCAGCGGCGATGGAAGTCGACGATCTCCTCGCGGGTGATCGCCGCCACCGACTCCGGCGTGCCGGAGGCCGGCGCTCCGTAGGGGGCCGCGCCGTAGACCAGCCGGTTCAGCACCAGCGAGGCCAGCGGCCCCGGCTGACGCAGGTTCACGCGCAGCGCATTGACCGTCTGGGTGCGGCTGCGCGCCACCTCGGCCTCGGCGAAGTCCGGCCGCTGGACGACGTCGGCCAGCACCGCCCCGACCTCCGCCGCCGAGGCGACCGGGGCGGAGACGAACATCTGGGTGGCGTCGGGTCCGGCGCCGCCGCCGATGTTGGCGCCCAGCGCCTCCAGCGTCCGGGCGATCTCGGGCGCCGAACGCCCCCCCGCGCCCTGGGTGGCCAGCGCGGCCGTCATGGTCGCCAGCCCCGGCCGCCCGGCCGGATCGGCCGCCGCGCCGCCGCCCAGCACCAGCTGGGCGTTCATGATCGGCAGGTCGGTCGATTTCGCCACGATGACCCGCAGACCGTTCGGCAGGGTGCGTTCGGCCACCGTCGGCGACACGGCCTCGCGCGCCGCGCCCAGCGGCGGCGGCGCCATGCGCTCCGCCTCGGGCAGCAGTTCGTTGGCAGGCAGGACCGCCGGCGGCACGGTCAGGAAGGTCGGGACCGGCGCCGGATTGCGCCAGCTGTCCTCGGGGACGCCCTCGGGCCGGGCGCTCTCGTCCTGGTACCGCACCGACACCCGGGCCTGTTCGTCCAGATACCGGCGCGCCACCCGCTGCACGTCCTCCGCGGTCACCCGCTGCACGGCCGCCAGTCGTTCGTCGGCCGCGCTCGGATCGTTCTGTGACACGATCGACTGGCCGAGGATGAAGGCGCGCCCCGAAGCTGTCTCGCGCTGGCGCAGGGCCGAGGCGACGATCTCGGTCTTCGCCTCCGCCAGCTCGGCCGCCGTCACCGGCGCGTTCCGCACCCGCTCCAGTTCGGCGTTCAGCGCCGCCTCCACGTCCGGGATGGTCTTGCCCTGGGCCACCGTGGCGGTGACGGTGATCACCCCGTCCTCCTCCATGTCGTTCAGGCCGAAGCCGGCGTTGGCCGCAAGTTGGCTTTCGTAGACCAGCGCCTGGTAGAGCCGCGAGCTCTCGCCGCGCGACATGATCGCCTGCAGCACATCCAGCGCCGGCGCGTCAGGGTGGTTGGCCGCCACGCCGGGGAAGATCGCCGCCACCGCCGGCAGCGGCACGTTCGGCGCATAGGCCTCGACCATCCGCGGCTCGGTCCGCGGCGTCTCGACCGGTCGTTCGAAGACCGGCGTCGGCCGTTGCGGATTGGGGATGTCGGCGAAATACTGGTCCACCCAGCGATCCAGCTGGGCCGGATCGAAATTGCCCGAGACGATCATCGTCGCGTTGGCCGGGCGGTAGTAGGCCTCATGGAAGGCGCGGGCGTCCTCGATGCGGGCCGAGTTCAGCTCCTCCAGCGAGCCGATCACGCTGCGCCGGTAGATGCTCTCGTCGAAGCTGTTGTCGCCGATGACGAAGCGCTGCAGCCG
>DASWWB010000867.1:0-6768 GCA_036406115.1 Herpetosiphonaceae bacterium | reverse complement strand
TGGTCGACGATCTGCTGGACATAGGCGGCGCCGGCGGGATCCTGGCGCAGGCCCTGCCAGCCGGCGTAGGCCTGGCGCTCCAGCACTTCGATGATATGGAAGCCGTACTCCGTCTGGACCAGATCGCTCGGCGTGTTGAGCGGCAGGGTGCGGACAGCGTTAGCGAACTCGGGCACGTAGCGGTCGATCGGCCCCATGTCGATCACGCCGCCGTTCTGGGCGCTGCCGGGATCGGCGGAGAACTCCTTCGCCAGGGCGCCGAAGTCCTCGCCGGCCTTGACCCGGGCCAGGACAGCCTCAGCGCGCTGGCGGGTCTCGGCCATGGCGGCGTCAGCGGTCAGGCCCTCGGGCGGCGAGATCAGGATGTGGCGCAGCTTGGCCTGGCTCGGGACCTCGCCGGGGATGGTCTCGGCATACTTGTCCAGCGTGCGCAGCTCAAGCAGGAAGCGGCGCAGGTTGCCCAGCGAGCCGTAGCCCAGCCCGACGGCCCACGTTTCGTAGTCCTCGGTGGTCGGCGCCTTGTTGGGGTCGGCGGCGTTCGGCGGAACGTTCTCGGCCAGGACCTGATTGACCCAATCGGCCATCTCGGAATCGGCGCCGATACCGGCTTTGGAGGCCTCGTTCAGGAAGACCTTGCTCTGGACCAGCGAGTTGAAAATCTCCAGCCGGGCCTGCTCGGCGGTGCCGCCGCCCTGCTCGACATAGCCTTGGATCGCTTCCTTCTGGCGCGCCAGCTCGCTTTTGAACTCATCGACTGTCAGGGTTTGGTTGCCAGCCCGGAGCATAAGCGGCGACTGGCTGGCGGCGGTGCCACCGCAGGCGCTGAGTACGGCGGCGACCGTCGCCAGCAGCAGGCTGTGGATCCAACGAGAACGCTTCAAGAGGGCCTCCCAGTGTGTATCAAGTTGCGTGAATCGCATCCATTATACCCGACCCGCGCGCGGCTGCTGGCGCGCTCAGGCCGCGCCGAGGGCGGCGCCGGGCAGCTTTGCGCATCCCAAGCGCTGCAACCGCAGGCGGGAGCGGCGGCGTAGACAATGATGACTCTGAGAGATTGAGGAACCATCGATGCACCCATCTGCCGAGACCGCCCCGTCGTTCCGCCCCTGGAAGCTCGCCCTCGCCATGCTGCCGCTCGCCCTTGTCAGCGGCGCCCTGCTGATCAACTCCCGCACCGCCTCCTGGATTGAACCCACGCCTGACTGGCTGCTGCGTTCGCTGCTGCTGGTTGGCGCCGCGCTGCTGGCCCGGGCGCTGGGCGTCCGGCTGCTGGGCGCCGGCGACGGTCCCGTGCTGGCCCGGCGCTCGCTGTTCGCTCTCTGGCCGCTCGGGCTGATCGGCCTGGCCTTCAGCGGCAGATTCCTGGGCCTGCAAGGCGCCCAGATCTTTTTCGGGTTGCCACTGGCGACGGCCTGGGCGGTGGCATGGCGGCCGTGGATGCGGCGCCAGGGGGCGTGGCTCGCCCTGGCGGCGGCGGCGGGCTTCGCCGCGATCTGGCTGATGGCTGGCGACAGCTCGCCGATCAGCGGCGCCAGCCTTCCCTTGCTGCCGCACGGCTTGAGGCGCGGCTTGGTCGCCGGCGCCGGGCTGTGGCTGCTGAGCGCGCCGGCGGCGCTGTGGCTGGCCGGGCCGGCCGACGCCGATCAGTGGCTGGCGGATCCTGACGAGTCGCGGCTTGGGCGGCGCCTGGGCTTGGGCGGCTGGGGCATCCTGGCGGCGGCGCTGATCTACGCCGTGGCGGCGCAGGGCCTGCAAAACTGCCGCTGGCTCGATCTGGCCCTGCGCCGCAGCGGCTGCGTCGCCGGCCTCTGGACCGGCGAGCCCAACGCCCGCGACATCGCCCTCACGCCTGACGGCACAGCGCTGTTTGCCCTTGAGTACGATCGGCTTCAGCGCATCCCGCTGGACTCGTTCGCCGTCGACCAGACCGTCACCTTGGGCGAATCTTTCCCGGTCGAGCGGAGCGACTCGCCGGCGGATCGGCTCATGGCCGAACAGGCGGCGGTCACGCCGGACGGCTCCCGCGTGCTGGTGACCGCCTCCCGCGACATCACGGAGACCCTGGTGCTGCAATACGCCGCCGCCGACATGCGGCCCCTGCCGACCGTCGTGCTGACTGACGCGCTGCCGTTCGCGGCGCTGGGCATCTCGCGCGACGGCCAGCGCATCCTGCTGAGCCGCAATCAGTGGCTCCTGGCCGACGGCGCCGCGCTGGGCCGGATCGATCCCGTCGATCTGCCGGACTATGTCTTGCGCGAAGTAGCCCACCGCCCCGAGGTTGTTTCGCCGGATTCGTCGCTGGTGGCGGATGACGGGCCCGCCGACATCGGCGTTTACCGCGTCGACGCGCAAGGGCGGCGGGGCGAGCAGCTGCTCTTGATCAAAGGGACGCAGTCAAGCTACGGGAGCAATGACAGCCTGAAGGTGTTCTCAGCTGATTCGTCGCTGCTGGCGGTGGCGACCGCTGTCGATAGAGAGACGTTGGTCGTGGAGGTGTGGGAGATTGCGAGCGGCGAACTGCTGGCAAGTTTCCGGTTCAGCGAGGCGACCTACACCAGGCCGCCGATGGTATTCACCCCGGACAACGCCTTTTTGGTGATCAACAACGGGGGCTGGATCGGCCGCTACCGCATCCGCTAAATTGCAACCGGCCCCGCAGCAGTGCGCTGCGGGGCCGGTTGGTTTGCGTCTGGCGCGGGATTTAGCCGCGAACGCGGCCGCGGGTGGCCAGGTTGTAGATACCGAGCAGGATGACGGCGCCGAGCAGCGCGGTCAAGATGCTGCCGATATCGAAGAAGTTGGCCGGGACCTCGCGGCGGAACAGGAAGCCGCCGATCATAGCGCCGACAATACCGACGATGATGTTGAGCAGCGCGCCCTGGCGAGCGTCGGTGCCCATGATCATGCTAGCGATCCACCCGATGAACGCGCCGAACAGCAGCCACAGAATGATACCCATTGCGTTTCCTCCTTTTTCAGGTCTGCCAGCCGGATTGACTGGCATCGCTTGTTTCTGGTTCAGGATATAAGCAAAGGGCGTGCCACGATACGAGCGGGGCCGCGCGACGAATCGCGCGGCCCCGTGATTCCCATCCCGCCGGGGCGGCTAGTGGGCGGCGTGCTCGGGCTGGCCGGGCACCGGGAAGGCGGCGCAGAGCTCGCGGACCTCGCCGGCGACCTTCTGCTGGAGCGCTTTGTTCTCGACATCGCGCATCACCTGGCCGACCCAGCGGGCGATCTGGCGCATCTCGTCGGGGCCGAAGCCGCGCGAAGTGACGGCGGGCGTGCCGAAGCGCAGGCCGCTCGCGACCATCGGCGGGCGCGGGTCAAAGGGGATGGCGTTTTTGTTGACCGTGATCCCGGCCCGGTCGAGGGCGGCCTCGGCGGCCTTGCCCGTCACATTGACCGGCGTCAGATCGACCAGCATCAGATGATTGTCGGTGCCGCCGCTGACGATGCGCAGCCCCTCGTCGGTGAGCGCCTCGGCCAGGGCGCGGGCGTTGGCGACGACCTGCTGCATGTACTCGCGGTAGGTCGGCTGGAGCGCCTCGGCGAAAGCCACCGCCTTGGCGGCGATCACATGCATCAGCGGGCCGCCCTGGATGCCGGGGAACACCGTTTTGTCGATCAGCTTGGCGTCGGCCGCCGAGCAGAGGATCATGCCGCCGCGCGGGCCGCGCAGGGTTTTGTGGGTGGTGGTGGTGACGAAGTGGGCCTGGCCGACCGGCGACGGGTGCAGGCCGGCGGCGACCAACCCGGCGATGTGGGCGATGTCGGCCATCAGGATCGCCCCGACCTCGTCGGCGATCTGGCGGAAGCGGGCGAAATCCAGCGTGCGCGGGTAGGCGCTGGCGCCGCAGATGATCATCTTGGGCAGAGTCTTGTGGGCGATGTCGGCCACATCCTCGTAGTCGATCTGCTCGGTCTCCTTGTCCACGCCGTAGCTGAAAATCTCGTAGGACTTGCCGGAGAAATTGAGCGGGTGGCCGTGGGTCAGGTGGCCGCCGTGGGCCAGGCTCATGCCGAGCACCCGGTCGCCGTGGTTGAGGGTGGCGAGCTGGACGGCCATGTTGGCCTGGGCGCCGGAGTGCGGCTGGACATTGACGTGCTCGGCGCCGAACAGCTGCTTGGCGCGCTTGATCGCCAGGTTCTCGGCGACATCGACGTACTCGCAGCCGCCGTAGTAGCGGCGCTCCGGGTAGCCCTCGGCGTACTTGTTGGTCAGCACCGAGCCCTGGGCCTCCAGCACGGCGGCGCTGACATAGTTCTCCGAGGCGATCAGCTCGATCCCGTCGCGCTGGCGCTGGGCCTCGGCCTGGATGGCGGCAGCCAGCTCGGGATCGCTCTGCTGCAAAGGAGCGTGGTTGATCATCGGGTATCTCCTTGTGGTACGTGAGCCATCGTTTGCGGCTGCTAGGATACCATAGTTGGGGATTGGGGATCGGGATGAGTCGTCAGTCGTCAGGAAGCGAGACCGAGGATCAGGAGCGCGGCCCTGGTCCCGCGAGGGCTAATCTATCCCGAGTTGCTTATGCTCAACCACTGACGACTGACGACTGACGACCACCTCTGCCGCGAGGGCTAATCTATCCCGAGTTGCTTATGCTCAACCTCTGACGACTGACGACTGACGACCACCCCGCTCACCCCCGCGAGGTGGCGGCGGTCATGGCGGCGATGGTGGAGCGGATGGTCTGCATCTCGAAGGGCTTGGCCAGGATGATATCGACGTTGGGCGACTGGTCGTGGTCCAGCTGGTAGCCCCAGCCGGTGAGGAGGATCGTGCCGACGCCGGGATGGCGCTGGCGGGCCAGATCGAGGAAATCCCAGCCGTTCATGCCGGGCATGCCAAGGTCCGAGATGATAATGTCGTAGCGCGTCCCCTCCAGCAGCGGCAGGGCGGCCTCGGCCGACTCGGCGAGGGTGACGAGGTGGCCGTCGCGCTCCAGGACCCGGGCCACGACCTTGCGGATGGCCGGCTCGTCGTCGACGACCAGGATGCGCTGGGCCGCGCCGGCGGGATTGCCGGGCGCCGCGGTGGGGGCTGGCGGCGGGGTCGGCATGTGGCGGGGGAAGACCGCGACGAACTGGGCGCCGCGCGGCTCCCGATCCTCCACCCGCAGGCTGCCGCGATGGCGCTGGACGATGCTGAGCGCCACCGCCAGGCCGAGGCCGGTCCCCTCGCCGATCGGCTTGGTGGTGAAGAAGGGATCGAAGATCCGCGCCCGGTTTTCGGGCGAGATGCCGGCGCCGCTGTCGGCGACGCTGAGCAGGGCGCGCTCGTCCTCGCTGCCGGTCAGCAGGGCGATGGTGCCGCCGTGGGGCATGGCGTCGGCGGCGTTGACAATCAGATTGACCACCACCTCGCGCAGCTCGGCGGCGCTGCCCAGCACATGGACCGACTCGCAGCGCTGTTCGATCTCGATGATCGCCCCGCGCTGCTGGGCGGCGTCGCGCCACGAGGGCCTGCTGAACTCCAGCGCCATCTCGACGATCTCGCGCAGATCGACGACATCCTCGTAGACCGTCTCCGAGGAGCGGGCGAACTCCTGGATGCGGCGGACCGTCACGGCGCCGTCGCGGGCCGCCTGCTCGATCACCTGGAGCGCGGTTTTGCGCTCGACGCTGCGCTCGTCGCCGAGCAGGAGCTGGGCGTTGCCCAGGATGGAGGCCAGCAGATTGTTGAAATCGTGGGCCACGCCGCTGGCCAGCTCGCCCAGCGAGCGCAGCTTCTCGGAGCGGATCAGCTGCTCGCGGGTGCTGTCCAGCTCCTCGAGCACTTCGCGCAGGTGGTAGTAGGCCTCCTGGGCGTCGGTGCGCAGCAAGTGCTCTTTCTCGTAGAGCCGGGCGGCGTGGATCGCCTGGGCGACCTGCTTGGCCATGGCCGCCGCCAGGTGAACCTCCTGCGGCGTCCAGGCCCGGGCCGGCTCGTCGCTGTAGAGCTGGAGCCAGCCGCTGAAGACGCCGTCGACCAGCAGCGGCTGGCCGAGCAGGCTCCAGCCGCCGTCGAGGGACTGGTGCTCGGCGCCGCCGCCCGCCGCCGGCAGATTGGTGATCGACATGGCCGCCGGCGGCGGGAAGCGGCGCAGCAGCTCGCGGACATTGGCCGACGAGATCGGCTGGCTGGCGATGGTCTCCTCGGCCAGGCCGTGGCTGGCGATGACCTCCAGGCCTTCGGCGCCGCGCAGGACCACCGCCGCCGCCGGCAGGGCGAAGACATCGACGACCTTGCGCACGACTTTCTGGCAGAGCGCCGAGAGGCTCAGCTCGCCGCCGATCGAGCCGATGATATCTTGGAGCGCCTCCAGCTCGCGACGGCGTTGGCGCTCGGCCTCGTAGAGCCGCATCTGGCGGCAGGCGAGCGAGATTTGATCGGCGATGTCGGTGAGCAGCCGGATGTCGTCGTCGGTCCAGTCGCGGGGCTGGCCGAAACTGTAGGCGCACAGCACGCCAAGCCACTCGTCCTCGATCTTGACCGGCGCCCAGACCGCCGAGCGGATTTCGCAGCGCCGCAGCGTGTCGAGCAGCGCCGGTGTCACCCGGGGATCGTCGGCCACATCGCCGGCGACCCAGAGCTGCTGGCCGTGCAGCCCGGCCATGAGCGGTTCGAGCGCCGCCTGGATCCGCGGTCGGCGCCCCTGGTGGCCGGGCGCGCAGGTCACGCCGTAGTGCTGGAGGTCGCCGCACTCATCCATCAGCGCCAGGCTGCAATAGTCAAGCTGCAACCCTTGACATAAGGCGTGGTTGACCTCGCTGACCGCCTCCAGC
>DASWWB010000866.1:0-19996 GCA_036406115.1 Herpetosiphonaceae bacterium | reverse complement strand
CAGCGGCGCGGCGGTCGGCGCGGCGCTGGTGCGGGCGCTGGCCGAGCTGGCGGGCGCGCCGCTCGGTCCGGACGCGGTCTCGGCGCTGGTCTACGAGAGCGAGCGCCAGTTCCACGGCACGCCCTCGGGCATCGATAACACTGTCGTGGCCCGCGAGGAGCCCATCTTGTACATTCGCCAGCCCGAAATGCTGCCCTCGATCCAGCCGCTGCGCGTCGGCGGCCCCTGGCAGTTCGTGATCGGCGACACCGGCGTCGTCAGCTCGACCAAAGCGGTGGTCGGCGACCTGCGCCGGCGCTGGGAACAGGATCCGGCGCGCTACGAGCCGCTGTTCGATGCGATCGGCCACGCGGTGATGGACATCTATCATTCCATCCGCGCCGACGACGGCCCGGGCCTGGGCGCGCTGCTCGATGAGAACCACCGCCTTTTGCAAGCCATCGGCGTCTCGGCGCCGGAGCTGGACCGGCTGACGGAGGCCGCGCGGGCGGCAGGGGCCTGGGGCGCCAAAATGTCAGGCGCCGGCTGGGGCGGCGTGATGCTGGCGCTGGCCGAGCCCGAGCGCGCGGCGGCGATCGCAGCGGCGCTGCGGGCGGCAGGCGCGGCCCGGGTTTGGACGACAGAGCTAGCGAGGACCTGGCATGCTTGACGCAACCGTGGCGGTTGTGACCTACAACCACGCGCCCTACATCGCCGACTGCCTGCGCTCGCTGCTGGCGCTGGACCCGCTGCCCTCGGCGCTGGTGGTGGTCGACAACGGCTCGCGCGACGGCACCGCCGCGATCGTCAAACGCGATTTCCCGGCGGTCAAGCTGATCGAGGCCGGCGCCAACCTGGGCTTCGCCGGCGGCTGCAACCTGGCGGTCCGCTCGACCGAGTCCGAGCTGATCGTGCTGGCCAACCCCGACCTCGTTGTGCGGCCGGACTGGCTGGCGGCGCTCTGCCAGCCGCTGCAAACCCGGCCGGGCGTCGGCGTGACCGGCGGCAAGCTGCTGTACCGCGACGGCGTCCGCATCCAGCACGCCGGCGGCATGCTGCTGCTGCCGCTGGCGCTGGGCACCCATCGCGGCGTCGGCCAGGAGGATCGCGGCCAATTCGACGCGATGGAGCCCGTCGAGTACGTGACCGGCGCCGCGCTCGCCTGCCGCCGCAGCCTGTGGGAGGCGCTGGACGGATTGGACCAGCAATTTTTCCCCGCCTACTACGAGGAAGTCGATTTCTGCACCCGGGCGCGCCAGGCCGGCCACACCGTGCTCTACACGCCGCGGGCGGTCGGCACGCACGTCGAGGGCGCCAGCGTCGGCCACGGCAGCTCGCGCTACCTGCGGCTGTTCCATCTCAACCGGCTGCGCTACCTGTTCAAGCATTTCACCAACACCTGGCTGATGCGCGAGTGGCTGCCCGCCGAACTGGGCCACCTCCGCGCAGTCGCCGACACCGTCGAGGTCGACGCGCTGGAGTGCGTCTATCTCGCCTACCAGTCGGCCTTCTGCTACAACGAGAGCCAGCCGGTGGTCAGCGATCTCGACACCTTCCCCGACGCGACGGCGACCGGCGGCGAGACCGAGCTGCAATGGGTGGCCCGCCAGGCCGCCGCCAAGGCCACGCTGCGGCCCGAGCCGATCCGCTCGCGCTGGCCGGCGCTGGCCTGGCTGCGCAACAAACTGGCGGGGCTGGCCACGACCGAGTACCTGCGCCCGATCATCCAGCAGCAGACCGACGCCAATCTGGCTATGGCCGAGGCCGTCGCCGCCCTGGTCCGCCAGCGCCGCGCCGCCGAGGCCGCCGCCCTGCTCCAGGGCATGCTGCTGGCCAAGATCTGGGGGGCGCAGAAGTAGGGGTCAGGGATCAGGGGTCAGGCCGGCGGAGAAGCGAAGAAGCACCTCCCCGAAGCCTGGAGCGGCTACGGGATACACAGGAAGTGTAAGGCTGGACCTGATCCCTGACCCCTGACCCCTAAAGCCTAGCGGAGCGACAGCAATGGGATTTCTCGACAAACTTTTCGGCAACCGCCGGCCGCCCGCCGTCAGCGACGAAGGGCTGCAGCTGCTGGTGCGCTGCGACCGCTGCCAGGCGCTGATCAGGCTGCGGATCGACGGGCGCAATGATCTTTCCCTCAACGACGAGGGCGATGGCTACTTTGTGCGCAAAACGCTGGTCGACGATCGCTGTTTCCGCCGGATCGAACTGGAAATGACCTTCGATCTGGCGCGGCGGCCGACCGGCCACAGCATCGCCAATGGAACGCTGCTCCCGGCGGACCAATCTGAGCAGGAGGATTCATGAACACGCAGTCCATTCGGTTCGACTACAACAACGCGCTGGCCGACGCCGTCGGCGAGCATGGCCTGACCGAGGCCGAGATCGAGGCCGCGCTGCCCCACGCCGCCGCCGCGATCGAGGCGGTCCAGGCCCGGCGCGATGAGCTGGGCTGGCCCGATCTGCCCTACCAGGACACCAAGGAGATCATCGCCCTCGCCCAGGAGGTGCGCGCCCGCGCCGACACGCTGGTGGTGCTGGGCATCGGCGGCTCGGCGCTCGGACCGATTGCGACCCAGACGGCCCTCCAGCACCCCTTCTACAATCAGCTCCCGCGCGAGCTGCGCCGCGGCCCGACGCTCTTTGTGCCGGACAACGCCGATCCCGAGCTGAACGCCGCCCTGCTCGACGTGCTGGACCTGGAGCGGACGGTCTTCAACGTGATCACCAAGTCCGGCACGACCGCCGAGACCATGGCGGCCTTCGTCTATTTCCGCGAGGCGCTGGCCAAGCGGGTCGGCGAGGGCGGCCTGGCCAACCATCTGGTGCTCACCACCGATCCCAAGAAGGGCGCCCTGCGCCAGATCGTCGAGCGCGACGGCTACCCGTCGCTGCCGCTGCCGTCCAAGGTCGGCGGCCGGTTCTCGGAGCTGACAGCGGTCGGCCTGTTCCCGGCGGCGGTGACCGGCGTCGACATCGACGAGCTGCTGGCGGGCGCGGCCTTCGGCGACAAGCGCTGCCAGGAGCGCGACCCGCGCCAGAATCCCGCCGCCATGAACGCGCTGATCCAATTCCTGCTCGACAAGAAGGGCAAGAATATGGTCGTGATGATGCCCTACGCCCATCGCCTGCGCGACGCCGCCGACTGGTTCCGCCAGCTCTGGGCCGAAAGCCTGGGCAAGCGGGTCGACCGGACCGGCGCGGTGGTCAATGTCGGCCCGACGCCGGTCAAGGCCCTGGGCGTCACCGACCAGCACTCGCAGGTCCAGCTCTACGCCGAGGGGCCGTACGACAAGGTCTTCAACTTCCTGATGCTCGATCAATACCAGTCGCCGGCGCCGCTGACCAGCCCCTACCAGGACATCGACGAGCTGTCGTACCTGGAGGGCAAATCGTTCGAGCAGCTGATCAAAGCCGAGGCCGAGGCGACTCAGCTGGCGCTGACCGAGGCCGGAAGGCCGAACGTCACCCACCACTTCCCGGCGATCAACGCCTGGACGCTGGGCCAGTTCTACTATCTGCTGGAGATGCAAACCGCGATCGCCGGCGAGCTGTACAACATCAACGCCTTCGACCAGCCGGGCGTCGAGGCCGGCAAGATCGCCACCTACGCCCTGATGGGCCGCGCCGGCTACGACGAGCGCCGCCACGAGATCGAGCAGGCGCGCGAGCGGCGCAATGAGAGCTATGTGATTTAGGGATCAGGGATCAGGGATCAGGGGTCAGGCCGAATGGCGAAACGGCGAGCGCCAAATGAGGCTCCCCGCGGCTTCAATACCTGCTGGGTGGCGCATTGATTGTTGTGTTTGACCTGACCCCTGGCCCCTGATCCCTGCCGCGGGCATGTGATGAAAGTTCTGATGATCTCCAAGGCGCTCACGGCGGCGGCCTACCACCGCAAGCTGGAGCTGATCGCCGCCGAGCCAGGGGTGGAGCTGGCGGCGGTGGTCCCGCCGGTCTGGCTGGAGCCTGGCGTCGGCGAATACCGGCTGGAAGTGGCGGAGGGCAGCAACTACCGGCTGCACGTCCTGCCGCTGCGCCACAACGGCCGCCACCACACCTACACCTGGCGCGGGCTGCCGGCGGTCGTCGAGGCCGAGCGGCCCGACATCCTCCATATCGACGAGGAGGCCTTCAACCTGTCGACCTGGCAGGCGCTGCGCCTGGGCCGGCGGCTCGGCGCGCGGATGTGCTTCTACAACTGGGCGAATATCGACCGCTTCTACCCGCCGCCGTTCCGCCAGTTCGAGCGGGCGGCCTTCCGCCACGCCGCCCACGCGCTGGCCGGCAACCACGAGGCGGCCGAGATCATCAAGGCCCACGGCTACCGCGGCCCGGTCACGGTCATCCCGCAGTTCGGCGTGGACGAGGAGCTGTTCCTGCCGGCGGAGGATGCGCCGGACGCCGCGCCGCGCCCGTTCGTGGTCGGCTTTTTCGGCCGCCTGATGCGCTCGAAAGGCATCGAGGAGCTGCTGGAGGCCATGGAGCTGCTGCCGGATGATCTGCACCTGCGGCTGATCGGCCAGGGCGAGCTGAGCGAGCAGGTGGCGGCCCGCATCGCCGCCGCGCCGCTCGCCGGCAGGGTGACGCTGGAGCCGCTGATCCCGTCCGGCCAGGTGCCGGCCGCCATGCGCGAGCTGCACGCCTACGCCCTGCCCTCGCGCACCACCGCCACCTGGAAAGAGCAGTTCGGCCGGGTGCTGATCGAGGCCATGGCCAGCGGCGTGCCGGTCGTCGGCTCCAGCTCCGGCGAGATCCCCCACGTGATCGGCGAGGCCGGGCTGATCTTCCCCGAGGGCGACGCCGCCGCGCTGGCCGCCGCGCTCCGCCGCCTCTACGACGACGAGCAGCTGCGCCGCAGCCTCCGCGCCGCCGGCCGCCAGCGCGTCCTGGACACCTACACCCAGCGCAGCGTCGCCCGCCAGTATGTCGCGGTCTATCGCTCGATGCTGGAGGCGCCGGCGCCCTGAGCCGCCGCGCGCCAATCAATCACACCAGCGCGGGCGGCCTTGCGGGGCCGCCCGCGCGCGTGGAGGAGCCATGACTCAGCCGCAGATTGTCTTCGTCGATGTCGATGACACCTTGATTCGCAGCATCGGGACAACCCGCATGCCAATTCCCCGGGCCATCCGCTACGTGCGCCGGCTCCACGCGGCCGGCGCCACGCTCTACTGCTGGTCCTCCGGCGGCGCCGAGTACGCGCGGCTCAGCGCCGACGAATGCGGCCTGGCGGATTGTTTCAGCGGCTACCTGCCCAAGCCCGATCTGTTCCTCGACGACCAGCCGCCGGCCGACTGGCGCCGCACCGCATGGATGCACCCGCTCAGCTGCCCGGACGGCGAGTGAATCAGATGATTTTGCTGCGGAAAAAGGCCAGGATGCCCTCCAGATAGCCCCGGGCGTCCCCGTCGTCGATCGTCGGCAGCATGCGCTCGACCTCGGCGGCCAGCTCGGCGGCCAGCTCCGGCCCGATCTCGGCGGTCAGGCACTCGTAGTAGGCGTCGACGCTCTGGGTGCCGGCGTGGAGGAAGCTGACCAGCCCGCCGGCCCGCCCGCGCTTGAGCAGCACCGTCGCCAAGTCGCCGACGGCTTCGTCAATGAAGCCCACTAGCCGCGAGACCTCGGCCTCGACGATCAGCAGGTCGCGGATCAGCTCCAGCGGCGCCTCGTAGGGCGCGTGCAGGACGGTGGCCAGCACGTCTTTGCGAAAAGCGATGTTCAGATCATCGCCCTCCGGCGCCTCCTTGCCGTTCCAGGCGAAGCGGATGCGCTGGAAGTCGGCGGCCTCGTAGCCAGCGATGAATTGCTCGATCGGGTCCATATCATGTCTCCTCGCCCTCCGGCGGCTGCGCGCCATCGGTGCCGTCACATCGTTCGGTCGGGCGGCGGCAGGCCGCCCCGCCGCTGAGTATACCGCAGGTCGCCGGCAGCCGGCGGGGCGCTACGGCTATGTCAAGCGGGGTATAATACCAGTGGATCTAGCGAGGAGCAGCGCATGCCGGATTTATCCCACACCAATATCGCAAACAAGAGCCTGTTCGAGGAGCGGCTGCGCAATCTGCCGCAGTCGCCGGGCGTGTATATCTACCGCGATCTCAGCAATACGATCATCTACGTCGGCAAATCCAAAAGCCTGCGCGACCGGGTGCGCTCCTACTTCGGCGCGCCGCGCGGACTGACGACGAAAACCCGGCGCCTGGTGCAAAATATCGCCGATATGGAGTTCATCACCGTCGACACGGAGCTTGAGGCTTTGCTGCTGGAGATGAATCTGATCAAAAAGCACCGGCCGCGCTACAATGTGCTGCTCAAAGATGATAAGAGCTATCCGTATATCAAAATCACCAATGAGGAGTGGCCGCGGGTCATCCGTGTCCGAAAAGTGCTGGACGACGGCGGGATTTACTTCGGGCCGTTCGCCAAGGCCAGCAGTGTCTACGCGACGATCGAACTCCTGAACAAACTGTTCGCGTTCCGGCTCTGCAATGATGATTTCTTCAAAAAGCATGAGAAATCCCGCCGCCCCTGCATGTACTACGACATCAAGCGCTGCCTCGGGCCATGCGTGCCGGAGCTGACCAGCCCGGCGGAGTACGCCGGCGCGATCGAGCAGGTCCGGCTGTTCCTGGGCGGCAAGCCCGAGCAGATTCTGCGCGATCTCAAGGCCAAGATGCAGGAGGCCGCCGAAAACCTGCGCTTCGAGCAGGCCGCCTATGTGCGCGACCAGATCAAAGCTGTCGAGCGGGTGATGGAGCGCCAGAAAGTTCTCTCCACCGCCGCCACCGACCAGGATGTGATCGCCTTCGCCCGCGACGAGGGCAAGGCGGTGGTCCAGGTCTTCTACATTCGCGGCGGCAAGCTGATCGGCTCGGAGCCGTTCACGCTCCAGGGCACCGACGAGGAGGACGCCCAGGCGCTGATGGGCTCGTTCCTGACCCAGTTCTACGACTCGGCGGCCAGCATCCCGCCGAACATCCTGTTGGCTGACTATCCGGAGGAAAGCGAGATCATCGAGGAGTGGCTGGGCAAGAAGGGCGGCCACAAGGTCTCGCTGACCGTGCCGCGCCGCGGCCAGAAGCGCGAGCTGGTCGATCTGGCGGCCCGCAACGCCACCCAGGCCCTGGAGCAGCTGCGGCTGGAGTGGCTCAACACCGAGCAGCGCGCCACCGCCGGCCTGGCCCAGCTGCGCGAGCTGCTGGAGTTTCCCGAGTTGCCGCTGCGGATCGAGTGCTACGATATCTCCAACACCCAGGGCACCAACTCGGTCGGCAGCATGGTGGTGTTCGAGAACGGCGAGGCGGCCAAGAAGCACTACCGCCGCTTCAAGATCAAAACCGTCGAGGGCGCCAACGACGTGGCCAGTCTCCAAGAAGTGCTGCGGCGGCGCTTCGCCAGGGCTGACGACGGGGAGGGGTCAGGGGCCAGGGGCCAGGGGTCAGATGAGGCGGAGCTTGACCAAGACACAATCAATGATCAAGCTCCGGGGACCGAAACAAGCGATCAGCAAGCGGGCCTGACCCCTGATCCCCGATCCCTGACCCCTGATTCCACCTGGAGCGTCCTGCCCGACCTCGTACTGATCGACGGCGGCATCGGCCAGACCAACGCCGCCGCCGCGACGCTGGCTGCCGCCGGCTTCGACGCCATCCCGGTGATCGGCTTGGTCAAAGGCGACAACAAGGGCCATCTGCCCTACGGCGTGATCCGGCCCGGCAACTCGACGCCGCTGGCGCTGCCGGCCAACTCGCCGGCGCTGCACCTGCTCCAGCGGATCGACGAGGAGGCCCATCGCTTCGCGATCACCTATCACCGCAAGCTGCGCTCCAAGGGCATGACCCGCTCGGTGATCGAGGAGATTCCCGGCGTCGGCCCCAAGCGCAAGAAAGCGCTGCTCAAGGCCTTCGGCTCGCTCGACGGCATCCGCGCCGCCAGCGTCGAGGAGATCGCCGCCCTGCCCGGCATGACCCGCAAGGCCGCCGAGGAGATCAAGGCGCTGATTTGAGCTGGCCGACGGAGGCGGTGGCCATTTCGGGCTGGGGCGCCGCCGCCGGCTCGCGCTCGGCGGCGACGCAGCGCACCAGCAGCGCGAACAGCCCGGCCAGGGCGTAGATCGGCGCCGACAGCACGAGCGTGCCGTAGTGGTAGTAGAGCCAGGGATGGACGCCCAGCACGCCGGCGGCGGTCGGCAGGGCGAGGATGGCGCCGGACAGCAGGGCGAAATTGCGCAGCCACGGATCCGGCCGCCGCTCCAGCCGGGCGAATACGCAAGCGAACGGCAGCGCCAGCACAACGAAATTGTACGAGCCGTTGGAGGGCGAGATCAGCATCATCCCCACGATCCAGGCGCTGAAGACCAGCTCCGGCCGGCGGCTGCGCGCGACCCACGAGCACCAGAGGCAGGCGGCGAACACCACGCTGTTGGCAAGGATCGTCAGCGCGCTCGCCAGCCGGGGCGCGGCCACGATCGGCGCCGTATATTCGTTCACCGAGAACAGGCGCAGGAAAAATGCGTTGATCGAGACATTGAAGTCGGACTGGTAGGGATAGACATAGACCGGCTGGAGGAAAAAGCGGTCGATGTATTCCTGGTACACCGGCCAGCCCCAGACCAGCCAGCCCACGCAGAACAGCCCCAGCGTCCAGATGACCAGCCAGGCCAGCCGCCGCACCAGCTCGCGCATATCCTCGGTGCGCCAGAGCAGATAGGGCAGCGCGAGCAGCGCCGGATACAGCTTGAGGTTGATCGCCACCGCCAGCAGCAGCGCCGCCAGCGGGAACGATTTTTTGAAACAGGCGACGCTGCCGACCATCAGGATGCCGATGATCGCGCCGACCTGGCCGGTGCGCAGCAGGTAGCCGCCGGGCCCGCTCAGCAGCAGGATAAACCAGGCGACGCCCCAGGCCCGCCGGAGCAGGACCGAGCCGCTCAGCCGCGTGGCGAGCAGCAGGATGCCCGCGCTCAGCGCAACATTCAGCGCCGTCCACATTAGCAAAGCGCTGCGCAAATCCAGTTTGCGCAGCGGTTGCATCAGGTAGGCGAGCAGCGGCGGATACATGTACGGCACCTCGCTCGGCGGCCAGATCGCATAGGGGTCGCCGGTGTGGGCGACGCTCTGCATGGCCACGAAGTACACATGGAAATCGCGCCCCTCCGGCATCTCCAACACGACGATTACGGCCACCAGGCCAAGCGAAAAAAGCACAAGCAACCATTGGTAGAAGGGACGGACCCACCAGGGTCTCTTGGATGCGGTGGCATGGAACATGATGGCCTCATCATGGTGGTAAAAACTGGCGACGTGCCAAGGGTAGTATACCTCGCTTTAAGCAGCCGGGAGGGCGAGGCGGGCGCTAAAAGCCGGACGGCGTGTATAATGGAAACGGTGGCGCCTTGCTGCGCGGTGCAGCGAATTTCCCAGCCGCCCACACAGGAAGGAACAGCCATGTTCAGTGATTCGCCCCACGAAGAGTGCGGTGTGTTCGGCATCTACGCCCCCGGCGAAGATGTCGCGCGCCTGACCTTCTTCGGCCTGTACGCGCTCCAGCATCGCGGCCAGGAAAGCGCGGGCATCGCCGTCTCCGACGGACAGACGATCAACACCCACAAAGACATGGGCCTGGTGGCGCAAATTTTTGACGAAGAGGCGATGCGCCCGCTCAAAGGCCACATTGCGATCGGCCACACCCGCTACTCCACGACCGGCTCGTCCCAGCTGATCAACGCCCAGCCGTTTTCGATGCACACCCTGCTCGGTCCGCTCGCGGTGGGCCACAATGGCAACCTCACCAACGCCCCCCAGCTGCGCCGCCAGCTCCTGGAGCGCGGCATCGGCCTGATCTCCTCGTCGGACAGCGAGGTGGCAACGATGCTGCTCGCCGGCCTCGAAGGCCGCACCTGGGACGATCGCATCTCCAAATTCACCGGCTGCGTCGAGGGCGCCTACTGCCTGACGATCCTCACCCGCGACGCGCTGTTCGCGGTCCGCGATCCGTGGGGCCTGCGCCCGCTCTGCCTGGGCCGGCTCGGCGAGACCGGCTGGGTCGTGGCATCAGAATCCTGCGCGCTGGATACGATCGGCGCGACCTTTGTCCGCGAGATCGAGCCCGGCGAGGTCCTGCACATCGACAAAAACGGCCCGCAGACCATCGCCCGCAACCCCGCCAGCCAAAAGGCGCTCTGCCTGTTCGAGTATATCTACTTCGCCCGCCCCGACAGCACGCTCCAGGACCAGCTGATCCACCAGGTGCGGGTCGAGCTCGGCCGCGAGCTGGCCCGCGAGGCGCCCGCCGACGCCGACCTGGTGATCGGCGTGCCGGACTCGGCGCTGCCCGCCGCCACCGGCTACGCCCAGGAGTCCGGCATCCCCTACGGCGAGGGGTTGATCAAAAACCGCTACATCGGACGCACCTTCATCCAGCCCGACCAGCGGCTGCGCCAGCAGGGCGTGGCGCTCAAGCTCAACCCGCTGCGCTCGACCCTGGAGGGCAAGCGCGTGGTGCTGATCGATGACTCGATTGTCCGCGGCAACACCAGCGGCCCGATCATCAAGCTGCTGCGCAAAGCCGGCGCCACCGAAGTCCACATGCGGGTCTCGTCGCCGCCGATCCGCCATCCCTGCTTCATGGGCGTGGACATGGCGGCCTATCCCGAGCTGATCGCCCACAACAAGAGCGTCGAGGAGATCCGCGAATTCCTCGGCGCCGACTCGATGTCCTATCTGTCGATGGAAGGGCTGCTGCGCGCCACCGGCCGCGACCCCAAGGGGTTCTGCGGCGCCTGTTTCACCGGCGAGTATCCGTTTCCGGTCGAATTTGTCGATAAAGATGTCTTTGAGCTAACGCCGCGCTAAGGGCGGCGCCGCATCGCGCCGGGGCAGGCACCAGGAGGCTGGTGTCTGCCCTTTTGCATAGGAGGATCGATGGCCGACGATTTCAGCGCCCAGATTATCGCCCAGAGCGATGAGTACATCCTGCCGGTCTACAAGCGCGCCCCGATCGCCCTGGTGGGCGGCGCCGGGGCCTGGCTGGAGGCCGCCGACGGGCGCCGCTACCTCGATGGGCTGGCGGGCATCGCCGTCAACGCGCTGGGCTACGGCAGCCAGCTGGTGACCCGCGCCATCCAGCAGGCGGCGACCGGGCTGATCCACACCTCGAATCTGTTCTACACCGCCGCGCCGGCAGCCCTGGCCGAGCGCCTGGTCAAGCTGACGCCCTGGGCCAGCAAGGTGTTTCTCTGCAACTCCGGCACCGAGGCGATCGAGGGCGCGCTGAAGTTCGCCCGCCGCCACGCCCACAACGCCGCGCCCGGCGAGAAAACCGGCATCGTCGGCTGCGCCCACTCGTTCCACGGCCGCACGATGGGCGCGCTGTCGATCACGGCCCGCGAGGCCTACCGGCTGCCGTTCGGTCCGCTGGTGCCCGGCGCCGCCTTCCTGCCCTTCAACGCCAGCGCCGCCGAGATCGCCGAGGCGGTGACGGCCGCCACGGCGGCGGTGGTGATCGAGCCGATCCAGGGCGAGGGCGGCGTGCGGCCGGCCAGCCCCGAGTTCCTGCGGGCGCTGCGCGGGCGCTGCGACGAGGTCGGCGCGCTGCTGATCTTTGATGAGATCCAGTGCGGCCTCGGGCGCACCGGCGATGCCTGGGCGCACGCCGCCGCCGGGATCGAGCCGGATATGATGTGCGTCGCCAAGCCGCTGGGCGGCGGCCTGCCGATCGGCGCGGTGCTGCTCAACGAGCGGGCGGCAGGCGCGATCGGCTACGGCGACCACGGCACGACCTTCGGCGGCAACCCGCTGATCTGCGCCGTCGCCAACGCCGTGGTCGACGAGGTGACCAGGCCAGACTTCCTGGCCCAGGTCCGCGAGGTCGGCGCCCAGCTCGGCTCGGCGCTGCGCGACCTCGGCGAGCGCCACAGCGCGATCACCGACGTGCGCGGCCGCGGCCTGATGTGGGGCGTCGAGTTCAAGGACCAGGACGCGGGGGCGATCGTGGCGGCGGCGGTCGAGCACGGGCTGCTGCTGGCCGGCGCCGGCCCCGACGTGGTGCGAATCGTCCCGCCGCTGATCCTCTCCGGCGAGGAGGCCGCCGAGCTGGCCGCCCGGCTGGACCGGGCGATCGAGCAGGCGATCGCCAGCTAGCCGGGGGCAAACGAAGCGCGGCCCCGCCAATTGGCGGGGCCGCGCTGCACGCAGTGAGACGTGGTTAGTGATTGGCCTTCTGGCGGGCTTCGCCTTTGATCTCGGTGGCGGTGCCTTCGGCTTCCATCTGCTCGTTGCCGATCAGCCGGCCCACGCCCTGCTTGATGTTGCCGCCCAGCTCCTCAAGGGCGCCCTCGGCGCGCTCGGCGGCCTTGGCGGCCTCCTGGCGGGCCTCGCCCTTCAGCTCGGTGGCCTTGCCCTCGGCTTCCATCTGCTCGTTGCCGATCGCCCGGCCCACGCCCTGCTTGATGTTGCCGCCCAGCTCCTCAAGAGCGCCTTCGGCTCGTTCTTTAAGATTGCCCATGACAGCACCTCTCTGTGATATCGGGCCGGCAAGTCCGGCCGTCTGCCGCTAGATAAAGCAAAGACCGTGCCAAGCCGCCCGCTTGCGCGGACCGGGGACTAGATTCTCGCCGCCAAACGCGGATCGGGCGCCTAAAACGAGACGGGGACCGAAGACAACGTCCCCGATCCCCAGTCCCCGATCCCCAGGCGCTAACGCACCTTGGGCGTCGTCCAGAGCTGGACGCGCTGATTGGTCTTCTCGGCGATGTAGAAGCCGCCGCCAGGCGCCGGCGAGATGCCGCTCGGCCCGTCCATCGAGGCGTCGTCATTGCCTTTGCCGCCCCAGGTGAGCAGCAGCTTGCCGGTCGGATCAAACAGCGCTGCCTGGTTCAGCTCGGGGACCGTCACCGCCACCTGGCCGTCGGCGGAGACCGCCAGGAACGGATCGAGGTAGGTGTTGACCCGCCAGCCGTTGACCAGCCAGAGCGTCGTGGCCGCCGGCGCGGGCACGCCGTCCGGGCCGACCGCGAAGACTTGGATGCGGCCGTTCCAGCTATCGCCGACATACAGATTGCCGTTGGTGTCCACCGCCACGCCGATCGGCTCATTGAACTGGCCGGGCGCCGCGCCGGGCGTGCCGACCTGGCCGATGTAGTTGCCGTTGCTGTCGGTCACCACCACGCGCTTGTTGCCGGTGTCGGCGATAAACACATGGCCGGCCTGGTCGACGGCGATGCCGCGCGGGCCGAAGAAGCCGAGCGGCTTGGCGGCGTTGCCCTCGGGCGTGCCGTCGGTGCGGGTGATCATCTTGCCGGAGCCCGCGCCAAGCTCCTCCTCGCCGACGCCCCATTTCGCCACCGGCCGGCCCTGCGGGTCGAACTTGACGACCCGGGCATGCCAGGTGTCCGTCACGTAGACGTTGCCTTGGGCGTCAACCGCCACGCCGGAGGGCTCGAACAGCGCCATCTCGCCGGTGCCGCTGATGATTCGCGTCACGCCGCTCAGCTCATAGACCAGCACCCGGTCGGAGGCGGCGTCGGCGATGTAGACGGCGCCGTCAGGCCCCGTCGCCAGGCCGCGCGCCTGGACCGGCCGCTCGCCCGAAAGCTCCACATCGCGGATCAGCTTGATCAGGCTGCCTTGCTGGCCGGCCACCGTCGAGTCGCTGGGGACCGGCGCCAGGCTGCGTTTGATGTAGACGACCATCTCGCGGCCGTTGAGCTGCGCGCCCTCCGGCAGCTCGCGGAACAGCATGAACTTGCGCAGCGACGACCAGTTCTCCGAGCGGAAGGGCCAGGTCAGGATCTGCGCCCCGCCCAGCGAGCAGCGCCAGAGATCGCGGCCGTTGGGGTCCTTCTGGCCGCGCAGCGTGTCGTCGCAGCCGTACTTGGTGTCGTAGAGCCGGTCTTTGTAGCCGGACTGGTTGTCGGAGCCGTACTCGGGGAACCACCAGTTGAAGACAGTGTCGTAGGCCTCGATGTAGCCGGCGGCTTTCATCCGCTCATCGGTGTCCGTGGCCATGTTGGAGCGGGCGAAAATCGCGACCGGCGCCTCCAGGTCCGCGCCGCCGAGCGCGGCGATCTGCGCCTTGTCGACCCACTTGACGTTGGTCCAATCGCGCAGGTACCACTCCAGCGGCCAGCGCAAGCTGCCCTCGCTGTTGCCGGTCGCCGAGTCGCCCGAGCTGAGCAGGATGGTCATGGAGTTGCCGCCGGTCGGGTCGGTCGCCGTGCGATTGTTGCGGGTCTGGGTGACGGCGATCCGCTCCAGCTGCTCAACGATCACCGGCACGTCGGGTGAGGTCTGGGTGTAGACCAGCAGCTCGCGCGGCACGTCAGGCGTGCGGTAGACGACATTGGCGGTGGCGCGCACGGTGTAGGCGCCCAGCAGAACTGCGAACGCCAGCGTCACCGCCGCCAGCACCTGGCGCCGCCCGATGTGGAAACCGATCGCCACCAGGCCCAGGACGCAGGCCACGACCCAGAACAGCGAGGTGCTGCCGGCGATGACCGCCTGCTGGGCCTGCTGCAACGACGGATCGTTGAACGCTTTGGCTTCGGCGAAATCGCCTTGGGCGCGCATCAGCAGCACGACGATCAGGGTGAGCAGCGGCAGCGTGACCCAGCCCCAGCGCGAGCGGATGGCGTGCCAGTCGATGCGGTCCAGCACGCGATCCAGCGCCCAGGCCCCGCCCAGGATCGCCGGCACGGCCATATGCACCACCAGCCAGGGCATTTTCTCGCCGGCCCACGAAAACACAGTGAAGGACAGCAGGAACCAGTAGAACAGGTAGCCGATCCAGAGATCGGCCGGCGTCTCGGCCGGCGTCCCAGCTGGCACGGCCGCCGGCTCGGCAGGCGCGACGGGCGCCGCGCTGGCCGCGACAACCAGCGGCATCCCGGCCTCGGCGGTTTCGCCCTCCGAGGTCTCGGCAGCCAGGGTCGCCGCGATCGCCGCGTCGGTTTGCGCGGCGCGCTCGCCGTCAAGCGTTTCGGCAGCCAGAACCGCCAGCCCGCTGTCGGCAGCGGCCGGCGCTTCGGCGGCGAGTTCGCCGTCAAGCGTCTCGGCAGCCAGGGTCGACGGGGCTGGTGCGGCCTCGCCATCAAGTGTCTCGGCCGCCAGCGCGCTGGTGATCGCGGCATCCGTCTTGGCGGCCTCACCGCCCTCCGTCGCCTCGGCGGCCAGCGCCGGCAGCGCGACCGACGCGACGGGGGCGCTCTCGGTTGCGACAGTCGAATCATCCTCGTCCCACAGCGCGGAGCTGACCACCGCCTTGCGCCAGACCAGCCGGCCCAGCCAGCCGCCGAGCCCGAGCAGGCTCAGGAACGCCGGCAGGATCTCGTAGACACCCATTTGCATGAAATAGTAGTACCAGGGCTGGTCGCCGCGGGCGAAGGAGTGCTGGGTGCCCATCCAGTAGGCCAGGCCGGCGTAGGTGCCGTCGATGAACCCCTTGGGATAGGTGAAAAACGTGGTGAAGCAGAGCGCGAACACCGCCACGAAGACGCCCAGCGCCTTGGCCCAGATCAGTCGCTCGTCGAACAGCGGCCTGAACAGCAGCGCGGTCAGGCGCTCCTGGCTCCAGCGCAGGCTGATGATCTGGCCGAGCAGCAGCGTCATGAACACGATCAGGCCGATTCCGCCGAAGTGGATGATATTGGCCGGCTGGCCGGGGTTGGCGGGCAGGCTCAGCCCTGGGTTGACGATCATCAGCGCGCCGCTCAGCAGCATCGCCGCCGCCGCCAGGATCACGAAGATCCGGTTGGGCAGCACTTCCCAGAGCAGGCGCTGGATGAGGAACGTGACAATGACGAACAGCACGATGAAGACCAGCTCGTGGGTCGCCCAGAGCAGGGCCACGCTCGCCGCGGCCAGGTAGATCCAGCGCGTCCGGCCCTCTTGCATAAAGCGGAACACGCCGATCATGATCCAGAGCGTCCAGAGGATCGCCAGGGCGTCGTGGCGGGCGAAGCGGGTGAAGTAGAGCACCGAGGGCGAGATGAGCAGCAGCACGGCGCTGATCAACGCAGCGCGCCGGCCCATCAGCGGCCGCAGCCACCAGCAGGAGCCGATCAGCGCCACGCCGGCCAGCGCCATCGGCAGGCGGGCTGTGGCCTCGCTCACGCCAAAGAGGAAATAGCTGGCGTAGGTGAGCAGATACAGCGTCGGCCCGTGATAGACCGGGTTGTAGCAATAGGTGTCGGCGGTGACGGGCGGGTCGCCCCAGCAGTTGAAATCGCCGCGGCCGGAGTAAAAGCGCCAGCTGAACCAGGCATGCAGCGACTCATCGTGGTGCATGGCCATCTTGCCCAGCCCCCACAGGTGCAGGAGCAAGCTGGCGGCGATCAACAGGCCGTAGGCCACCATCTCGCTGGTCAGCCAGGAGAGGCTGATCGGACGTTGGAGCAGCCCGGTCTGGCGGGGCGCCGCTCGCAAGCGGCCGGCGGGCGCCCGGCGGCGCGGGCGGGTCACGTGAGGTGTTGTCATATGCTGCGCACTCTTATCGATACGGCCGCGCGGGGCGGCTACAAGGCTAGCGAACCGCAGGATTGGCCGGCGCGGCCGTCGTGGCCAGGCCGAAAACATGGGCGTATTTCGGCCGCACGTACAGCTTGAAGTCAACCGATGAGAGCGGCGCCGGCGGGACCCGGAACAGCATGTAGCGCGACAGCTCGTTGAGCGTCTTCGCGTCCCACGGGCGGCGGACGAAGCGGCCGATCGTCGAGTCGGCGGAGAACTCGACCCGCTGCGTCACCGGCTCGCCGTCGTCGCCCATCACGCTGGCGCCGTTGGCGTCGGTCACCGGCTGCTTGCCGAAGCGGTAAAACTGATCCTCGGGGAACCACCAGCGCAGCGGGTAGCGCTGCTCGACGAAGCCCTGGACGAAGCCCTCGTTGCTGGACCAATTCTCCGAGATCATCAGAATCGCCTGGACCGCCTCGCCGGGCGGGTTGCCCATGCTGCCGCCGAACTCGGTCTTTTCCTCGAAATTGCGCACGTACCACTTCCAGATGGTCTCGTTGTCGTACATGATCGGCAGCTTGAGCGACCCGGTCTCGGCGACCGACGCCGTCTCCAGCTCGCGAATCACCCGCACCACGTCGGGCGAGCTTTGCACATAGACCATCATCTCCAGCGGCACGTCGCCGTTCTGGTAGCTGAGCCGCCACGATGAGCGCAGCGAGTAGGCCCCGCAGATCAGCGCCCAGGCGACCAGGGCGCCGCCCAGCATGCGCCGCGGCCCGGCGACGAGCGCGTAGGCGACCATCAGGCCGAGCCAGAGCGCCAGCATCCCGCCGAACAGGGCCGGCGTCGCCGGGCTGCCGGCGGTCTCGGCATTCGTCACGTTCAGCAGCTGGGCCAGCCGCAGCACGCCGAAGACCGCGACCATCACCATCGCGCCGACGAACCAGCGCAGCGCCGCCGGCGAGAAGCGCCAGCCGCGCATGCCGGCCAGCCGCTCCCGGGACTGCGCGAACGCCCATTGCAGCGCCTGGCTCACGCCCCACGCCCCGATCAGCGTCAGCGGGATCGCCACATGGAGCGTGATCCACGGCATCTTCTCGCCGGCCCAGGTGTACAGCGCCAGCGAGCCGGCCGCCCACCAGGCCAGCAGGCCGGGCGCCAGGCGCCGCGCCGTGATCGCCGCCCCGCCCCAGAACTGGCGGATCATATGGACGATTCCGCCGATGATCGAGGCAAGGCCCGCCGTCAGCAGCAGCGGCTCGTACACCAGCAGCTGGACCAGATAATAGTGCTGGGGCTGGCCGCCGCGTTTCACGTCGTGCTGGCCGACCCAGTAGAGCAGCGAGCCGGTGATGCCCGAGACCACGCCGCTCTTGTGGCTGCCGAAGCTGGTGAAGAACAGGGCGTAGATCGCGAACGCCAGCAGCAGCGCCCAGAGCCCGTGCCAGCTCCACAGCGAGTCCAGCGCCGGCAGCAGCGTGCGCGGCTGGGAGCGGTTGACCGCCCGCCGCCACATCGACTGGCCGTCGGCGCCGCGCCGCAGCCAGATCAGCCAGATCATGGCCGGGAAGAACAGCACCGTCAGCGCCGCGAGCAGGGCGATCGACAGATGGAGGAAGACGCCGTTCTCGCGCTGGACCATCACCCCGTTGACGGAGTGGACCGTGTTGTTGGGATCGCCGAACAGCACTTTCTTGAGTTTGGAGAGATAGCCCTCGCGGCCATTCTCCTCGCTGATCAGCAAATCATCGCCCTGGTTGCGGATATCCAGGGCCTGCTGCTCGGTGACCAGCGGCAGCGGCGCGGTCTGGGGCTGGCCGGACGCATCCACCACCGGCTCCCAGCCGCTCGTCCCCTGGCTCACGACCGTGCCGCGATAGTCCGGCGTCGCGACCAGCGCCAGCCCGGCCAGGCCGGCGAAGAGCGCCAGCGGGATGAGCAGCCGGCGGTCGACCAGCCAGATTGTCGCCAGCAGGATGAAGGTGCCGAGCGTGAGCGTAAAGAGATACGAGGTCTCGATCGTGCAGTACATCAGCGCCAGCGAGGCAGCGAAAAGATACAGCCAGCCGGGGCGGCGGGTCGCCACATAGCGCAGGATCGAGATCAGGCAGAGCAGCTCGAAGGTGACTGCGAAGATATCGTGGCGGATGAAGCGGCCGACATACAGCGCGACCGGCGACAGCACCATGTAGCCGGTCGCGAAAAGCGCGGCGCGGCTGCCGATATCCTTGCGCAGCAGCCAAGGGAGCAGCGTCAGGGCCACGCCGAAGCCGGCGGCGCTGAGGCGGGCGGTGAAGTCGGTGTCGCCGAACAGGAAATACTGGAGCGCGGTCCAATAGTAGAGGAACGGGCCGTGGGTCAGCGGATCGTGGACGTACCCCTCGCCGCGGTAGAGCCGCCAGGAGTAGTAGGCGTGGATGGTTTCGTCGTGATGCAGCGCCCGGTTGCCCAGCAGCCAGAAATGCAGCAGCATCGTCAGGGCGCCGAGACCCAGGTACGCCAGGTGTTCGACAGTCAGGGCGAACCGGCGGGAATGCGGGGCGGCGTCAGTCTTGGAGCGGTGGGCAGCAAGCATAAGCCTCTCAACTGGATCTGTGTTGGCGATGGGAACGGCGCGCCTGGGGCGCGATTGCGGCGTATTGTACCGTATCCCCCCGGGACTGACAAGAAAACCGCGCCGGCGTAAGCGAAACGTAAGATCTTATGTCGTTTGGCGCCATGTTAAACGGTGTCGGCCCGGCGCCGGGGCTGTGTCCACCCGCCCACCTGTGCTATAATGCTGCAAGAAAATCGTCACCCGACTAGCGAGTGGAAGGTGCGCATGGCAACCCGCAAACCCACCCCCAAGCGCCGGACGACCCAGCCGGCGGCCAAGCGGCAGCCGCCCCGGCGCCGCGCAGGCGGCAAAGGGTCTGCGCAGCGCCCAGCCATGCCGCAGTTCGCGCTCTCGCCCAATCTCCAACGCGAAATCTTCGCCGTCGTCCTGATCTGCCTCGGCCTGCTCACGCTGGTGTTCAGCACCTTCGGCGGCGACCAGGGCGCGATCGGCAGCCGCTGGAACGCCACGGTCATGCAGGCCTTCGGCACCGGCCGCGTCCTGGTGCCCGTCGCGCTCGGCATCCTCGGCGGCCTGATCATCTTCCAAGAGCATTTCAGCGACTCGCGGCTCACCGGCGCCAACGTGGTCGGCACGGTGATGGTCTTGCTGGCGCTGCTGGTCCTGCTGGAGTTCCCGGCCTTCGACAGCCACCGCACCCAGGAGGTCATCCCGGTCGGCGAGGGCGGCGGCGTGGTCGGCAATGTGGTGCTCTCGATCCTGGTCAGCGCGATCGGCAAGGCCGGCGCCATGCTGCTGTCGCTGACGATCGGCATCATCGGCATCATGCTGACCTTCAATCTGACGATCCGCCAAATCATGTCCAGCGTCATCTATTATTCGGGCAGCGTGCGCGGCATCGGCCGGCGGCTGCTCGGCGCCCCGGTCGAGCGCTACCCCGAGCCGCCGGCCCGCCCGCTTGATCCGCGCGAGCTGATGCTTGCCGAGAGCCGCCAGGCCCCCGCCGCCGCCC
>DASWWB010000865.1:0-3196 GCA_036406115.1 Herpetosiphonaceae bacterium | reverse complement strand
CGGCAGGCTCCGGGATTGTCCCGGAGCCTGCCGCAGCGGCGCTGTTCTGGTCTTAGCGGGCCGGGTCTTCGGGCGCCTCGACGGACAGCGGGATGGTGTCAGCCGCCGGGGCGGGCGGCGCCGGCTCCTCGCGTTCGACCTCGATGGTGCATTCCGCGAGCAGCGCGGCGATCACCGCGACGCCCGCCAGCACCGGGGCGACGACCGCGCCCACGACGCCGACGGTGAGCGGGAATTCGACGATGACGCGCTCATCCTGTTTGATGATGATCCGCCGCACATTGCCTTCATGAACCAAATCCTTGATCTGCGCGAGCAGCTGGCGCCCCTCGATGGTGAGCGTTTCGCGGGTGAAAGCGGGTTGCATGCCAGAAACTCCTTTCAGTTCGATGATTGAACGGGCGATCGGCGCCGGCTGTCAGGGCGCTGGCGGCGCCGGGCTGCGAACGCCTCGGCGCACCGCCAGGAAGACGCCCCCGCCGATCAGGGCGATCGGCAACAGCAGGCTCCCGTCGATCCAGCCAAACAGACTCACATTCAGCCGCTGGAGCAGAAACATGAGCCCGATGATGATGAGCACGATCCCGGTTGTGCGGGCGGCCCGCGCGTGCGGCGCCGCGATCAGGGCTGGCGCGAGCGGCGCGGCGCCTTCGCCCAGGCCGGCCTGGCCCTCGCGGGGCAGGATCAGCCACAGGATCAGGTAGAGCAGCACGCCGGCGCCGTCCATGAGCGCCATGAAGGCGAACACCAGGCGGATGAGGGCGGGATCGCAGTGGAAGGTTTCCGCCAGGCCGCTGCACACACCGCCAACCATGCCGGTGGTTCGATTCCGATGCAGTGGAGCGAGCATTGGATGGTCCCCCTTTCCGTATCTGCTCCAGCATACCTCCCGCCGCCGGGGGCTGGCGTGTCGGCCTGTGCCCGTCCGGTGAAGCTCCCGCTACCGTCGGCGGCGCGGGCCGGGCCGGATGGGAATCTCCACCGGCCGGGATGGCATTGCCACGCGCGGCGCCGCGCCGCCCTGCTATGGTTGGGCGCAATGATTGATGGCGATGATCGCGGGAGGATCGTATGCGTGATGTCGTGATTGTTGGCGGCGGTCCGGCGGCCTATGCGGCGGCGTTTTTCCTGCGCAGCAAGCAGCGCCGGCCCTTGATGATCTACGAGGAGCAGGGCGGCAAGACGGCCTGGCGGCTCAATCGCATCGCCGCCGACGAAGCCGAGCCGACGCCCGGCCACGGCCTGCTCGACGCGCTGTTCCAGCCGGCGCCGCTGGCAGACAATGTGCGGCACGACCAGGTGACGCGGGTCCGCCGCGCCGCCGACTGCCTGATCGTCGATACGGTGCGCCACGGCTCGTTTGAGAGCCTCGGCGTCGTTGTCGCCACGGGGGTTCGCCCGCGGCCGCTGCGCGTGCCGGGGAGCGAATATCTGATCAACCAAAGCCTGAGCTACTCGCTGCACGCCCATGCCGCCCACCTGGCCGGCCAGCGGATCGCGGTGGTGGGGGCGACGCCGCGCATGCTGCGGGGCATCGCCGAGATCCTGCCCTCGGTCGCGGGCGTGGCCCTGGTCTGCGCGCAAGCCGAGCTGCCGGATACCGCGCTGATGGACCAGCTGCGCTGGCACCCGCGGCTGGAGATTTACCCCGGGGCGGAGGTGGCCGCCGTCAATGGCGGCAGCGCCGTGCGGTCGGTGGCGATCCTCCAGGGCGAGCGCCAGATCACGGTCCCCGCCGATCGGATTTTCGTCGATTTCGGCGTCGATCCTGCCAGCGCCTGCGTGCGCGAGCTGGGGGTTTGCGATCCCCAGGGCTTCGTCGTGATCGATGAGTACCACATGACGCGGGTCGACGGGCTGTTCGCCGCGGGCGATGTGACGACCAGCGCGTTCGGCGAAAATCACCTGCTGGCGGCGGCCGAGGGGCTGCGCGCCGGCGCCAGCGCCTACGAATATGTGCTGGCCCAGGAGGTGTTCGGGCCGAAGGAGCCGCGCGATGTGGCGCGCGGCGACCAGTCCCGCTGACCAGCGCGCCGAGCAGCGCGGAGGGCATCCCCTCCGCGCTGCCGCCGGAACGCGACGGCTATTTCAGCTCTTGGAAATCGGAGATTTTGACAAAAACCCCGCCCTTGGCCTGCATGAAATAGATCGCCTCGGCGCCCTGGCGGTCGTCGGGGCCGTAGCTGATCGATGGGACGAGCGAGCCGGTGTAATCCTGCATCGAGCCCAGGGCGGCGACCAGCTTTTCGCGGGTCAGATCGGGGCCGGCCCGGCGCAGGCCTTCCTCCAGCAGCTGGGCGTAGGCGACGCCCGCCAGCGTAAAGCCGCCGACCGGCTCATCGGGCAGGTGGGTTTCCATAAACGTGTGGTAGGCCGCGATCTTGGGGTCGCTGCGGTCGTTGAAATCCGGCAGCCAGGAGCCGAGCACCAGCCCTTCGATCGCGGAGCCTGCCAGCTGGAACAGCGCCGGGTCGTTGATGACCGAGGCGGCGAGCAGCTGGGGCGCGAAGCCGATCTGGCCCATCTCGGCGATGATCGAGCCGGCCGGCTTGGGCACCGCCCAGAGCAGGACGGTGTCGGCGCCGCTGGCCTGCAGTTTGAGCGCCTGGGCGCTGAAATTGGTGTCGCTCGGCTCGTAGGTCACGCCGGCGGCGGCGGGCAGTCCGCGCGCCGCCAGCTCGGCGTTGACATTGTCAAAGCCCTCTTTGCCGAAGGCGTCGTTTTGGTAGAAGACGGCGACGGATTTGCCGCCTAGCGCGTCGAGCGCGTAGCCGGTCAGCAGACGGGCCTCGGTGGCGTAGTTGGTCTGGAGCGCGAAGACGCCGGGTTTGGGCGGCGCGGCCATCAGGGTCGAGCCGGTGGCCGGCGCGATGTGGGGCACGTTGTTGGCGAGCAGGTACTCCATCACGGCGAGATTGTGCGGCGTGCCCAGGCCGCCGACCAGCGCGAACACCTTGTCTTCCTCGACCAGCTTTTTGACGGCGGCGACGGTTTTGGCGGGCTGGTAGCTGTCGTTCTCGGCGACGAAGCGGATCATCCGGCCATGGATGCCGCCCTGCTCATTGACCTGCTTGAAGTAGCCGGCGATGGCGCGGTCGATCGCGCCGTAGGCGCCTGCCGGCCCGTCCTGCGGCCCCCAGCTGCCGATGACGATCTCGGTCGCGCTGACGCCTGGCGCGGCGGCTGCCGGGGCGGC
>DASWWB010000864.1:0-5658 GCA_036406115.1 Herpetosiphonaceae bacterium | reverse complement strand
CGGCGGCGGCGGGAGGCGATGGGCGGGGGCGCTCCCGCCGCTGGCGGTCTCCTGCCGGGCGGGCGCCTCGGGCGGCGGCGGTGGCGGCGGGAGATTCTTCAGCCGCTGCTCGCTGATCGTCCGCACGCCGATGATCGAGTGCTGGCTCAGCTTGACGATCACATGCTCGGGCAAGCTGGGATGGCGCGCCGTGGCGAAGACCACCGAGCGCTCGCCGTCGTCGGCCAGCAGCTCCAGGATGCGCGGCGGCGTCACCGGGTTTTTGGCCACGCCCTCGCGCGGCTCCCACTCGGCGTGGCTCGCCAGCCGCTCCAAGACATCGAGCGGCAGATTGGGGTGGGCGGCGGCGGCGGCGATCACGCCGGGCGCCCGGTCCTGGGCCAACCTGGCCAGCACCGGCCCAGGCGCATTGGGATTCCTGGCCACCGCCAGCCGCACATGGCGGTCTTTGTCGCTGGCCAGGCGCGGCATGGCGCCGGGCGGCAGCTTGGGATTGGTGGCGACCAGCCGGCGGATGCGACCCGAGCTGTGGCCGGACAGGCGGGTCAGCAGGGCGGGCGGCGTGTTGGGATGGACCGCCGCCAGCCCGCTGCTCCAGACGCCGCCGCGGGCCAATCGCTCCAGCCAGCGCGGCTCAAGCGTCGGGTCGGGCGGCGCCTCGGTGGTGAGATCGGCCTCCGAGCCCGCCCGCAGCACCGTCTCGACCAGCTCCGGCGGGGTGGCGGGGCTGGCCGCCGCCGCCTGGCGCAGCGCGATCGAGTCGCTGATCAGCAGCGGCGGGATCAGCCAGCGGGGCACGGCGCCCATCGCCAGCAGCGTGGGGATCTGGGTCGAGGACTGGGGGATTTTGATGCCCCAGATCGCCTCCTCGAGCTGCTCCGCCCAGTCGGCGCCGGCCTCGCCCGCCAGGCTGACGTGCATCCGCGCCGCCTCGGCGATCTCCTCAAGCTCGTGGCGGCTCAGGACGCCCAGCAGGCCGGGCGGCGCCGCCTGGTCAGTCACCAGCTGCTGCAACGTGTCGGCCTGGATGCTCATCGGGAAGTCGGGCTGCTCGAGCAGATGGAGCAGCAGGGCCGGATTGGCCAGAAAGGCCGCCGGGTGGCGCCGCGCCAGCTTCAGCAGCGTCGGCAGCGGGGTGTTGGGATGGCTGGCAACCGCCTCGGCGATCGCAAAATCGGCGGCGATGTTGCCGAGCCGCTCCAGCGTCGGCCCGCTGGCGGAGGGATTGCGGGCGATCGTGGCCTGCAACAACAGGTTGTGGGCCAGCGCGTCAAGCTCGTCGGCCGGCGTCTCGGGATCGGCGGCGCGGCGGAGCTGGTCGTTGTGGGCTTCGAGTGGATCCATGGCACTTCCTTGGCTTTCATCGAACGCTTTGGGGTAGGATACTTGATTCGCTGGCGGCTGTCAGCCCGCTTGCCGTACAATATCCCTACGCTTCGATTGGGAGACACCGCATGAAACAGCCTGATGAGTGCGCCAGCCTCGCCGAGGTCCGCGCGGAGATTGATCGGATCGACCACCAGCTGGTCCTGCTGCTCGGCGAGCGCCTCGGCTATGTCCGCGCCGCCGCCGGCTTCAAGACCAGCGCCGCCAGCGTCCCCGCCCCCGAGCGGCTGGCGGCGATGCTGACCCAGCGCCGGTCCTGGGCGCTCGACGCCGGCCTCCAGCCGGAGATGGTCGAGCAGCTGTTCACCAATCTGGTCCACTATTTCATCGCCGAGGAGCTGCGCCACTGGCGCCCGCCGGCCGGCGACGCCTAGCCGCCCTGGCCGAACATGTCGGCTTCGGGCCGCAGCTGGTTGGCGACGATCGGCCGGTCGTGCCAGTGGCTGCCCGAAGCCAGGATCGCCTGGAGGAAGTCGGCGCGGACGTATTTGTAGCGCTCAAGCACCCGGTCGCCCTCCTCGACTTTGACGTACAGCCCCTCCATCAGCTCCGAGCCGTCGGTTTCGGCCGCCACCCGCGCCGGGTCGAGCCCGGCCTCCTTCGCCGCCGCCGCCAGCCGCTCGCGCCAGCGCGCCGTCCTGAACGCCGACGGGCCGATCAGGGCCGTCAGCTGCTCCAGCGAGTCGAGCGGGCCGGCGTGGAGCATCGGCACCGCGACGAGCGGGCAGCCGTCGAACAGCATCCGCCGCAGCTCGGTCGATAAAAACGCGCCGGTCTCGCGGTCCAGCACGTCGAACTCCAGCAGCAGGTGCGGCAGGGCGTCGTAAAAGACGGTGTGCTTGGCGAACAGCCACTCGCCGTACAGCACGTAGCGCGTCCCCAGCGTCTCGCGCAGCCAGCCCCGATGGCTCTGGGTCCAGGTTTTCAGCAGATCGAACTGGCGCTCGCGCGGGCCGCCGCGCAGGAAATGGCCCCGGCTCTGGACCCGCAGCTCGCCCGCCGCGCTGAAGCTGATCCCGGCGTTGGCCCCGTCGACTTTCTCCTCGACGACCAGATGGCGGCCGCGCAGCGCCTCGAACGGCACGTCGCCGAAGCCCTCGTCGCCAGCTTGCAGCCGCGATCCGCGCAGGTGCAGGGTCCGCGGGTATTTGATGATCTCATCCATGGTGTGGCCTCGCTCTGATTGGATGGGCGGGGCTTGAGTCTAGGTCGCGGGCCGCCGCGCGCCAAGCGGCTGCGGGATGAGCCGCGCTGCGCCGCCGGGCTGAGCAGTTGTCAATCGCCGGGGAAAATTGTTGATAATCTTGATATATTTTATCAATAAGATAATAAATATGCTCATATACATGATTATATTAATACATGATGAATTAATCGCACTTCAGCTCGCTTAAGATGTATGCTTCGGTATGGAAATTGCTCATCCCAGCGACGCAAGCAATGATGCTTGCCACATACCGCAGGTGCGGAAGGGAGATCTCGCAATGACAGACCGTAGATTCGATCGCGATCGCTATGGGATGGACGAGGATCGCTACGACGACCGCGGCAGAGGCTACGACGAGCGTGGCCGATCGGGACAGGGCTGGAACGACCAGCAGGGCTCCGGCTGGAACCAGGGCCGGGGCGCCTACGACGCCAATGACCGCCAGCAATCGCAGCAGCGCGGCTACTCCGGCGGCTCCGACAGCGAGCGCCCCGGCCAGGGCCGCGGCTCCAACCAGCAGCAATATCGCGGCGGCGGCTTCGAGGGCTCCGGCATGGATGACAGGGGCTACGGCGGCCGGCAGGGCGGCGGTTTCCGCGGCTCCAGCGCCGGGGGCTACGATCAGCAGGGCGCTCGCGGCGGCATGGACGGCTACGGCGGCGGCATGGCCCGCCAGGGCCGGGGCGGCCAAGACCAGGGCTGGGGCGGCGGCAACGACATGGGCATGAGCCAGGGCCCCGGCTACGATCAAGATTGGGGCGGCGGGGGCGGCGGCATGAGCCAAAGCTACGGCGGCGGCATGTCCGGCCAGCGCGGCCAGAGCTGGTCGCAGGGCGGCGGGATGGGCCAAGGCTCCGGCGGCCGGCAAGGCGGGATGGGAGGCCAGGGCTGGCAGCAGGGCCCGCACAGCGGACGCGGCCCGAAAGGCTACCAGCGCTCCGACGAGCGGATCAAAGAGGAGATCTGCGAGGCGCTGAGCCGGCACGGCCAGATCGACGCCAGCGACATCGATGTCGCGGTGCAGAACGGCGAGCTGACGCTCTCCGGCAATGTCGACAGCCGCCAGGCCAAACGCATGGCCGAGGACTGCCTCGACGGCATCTCGGGCCTCAAGGACATCCACAACCACCTGCGGGTCGGCCAGCAGGGCGGCCAGCAAAGCGGCCAGCAGGGCATGCAGCAGACCGGCGGCAGCCAGGCGACCCAAAGCCAATCCGCCGGCCAGACCGGCCAGACCGACCAGAAAGAGAAAGAGCGGACCGCCGGCCGCTAAGGTTTGTTTGTGAGCGGGGCGGCGCTGCGGGCGAGGGTCGCGGCGCCGACCCGCTTTTTAGCCGGCGCGGGCGTCGCCGCTGCTGGAGAGCCAGACGCCCAGCAGCACCACCGCGCCGCCAGCCAGCTGGGCCACGCCCGGCCGCTCGCCGAGGAAGACCGCCGCCGTCGCCACGCCGACCAGCGGCACCAGGTTGATGAACACCGAGGCCTGGCTGGCGCCCATCGTGCGCAGGGCGTTGTTCCAGAGCAGATAGGCGCCGGCCGACGGCAGCGCGCCCAGGTAGAGCGCGCTCAGCACGACGCCGGGCGCCAGCATGTTCGCCAGCGGCTTGGCGGCGCCGGCCGCCAGCTCGATCGCCGCCGCCGCCAGCAACCCGATCAGCCCGATCGCGGTGCTGTAGGCCGTCACCGCCAGCGGATCGGCGCCGGCCAGCTGCTTGGCCAGCACCGTGTAGACGGCCCAGACCGCGACGGTGCCGAACATCAGCAGGTTGCCGAGCAGCGGATCGCTGGCCTGGGCGCTGGGCGCCGCCGCCAGGACCATCGCCGCCACCCCGGCCATCGAGAGGCCGATCCCCGCCACCCCGCGCCGCGACGGCCGGTCGCCCAGCGCCAGGGCCGCCAGCCCGGCCGTTGCCGCCGGGATCGAGCTTTGGATGAGCGCGGCCTGGGCGGCGCTGGTGTAGGTCAGCGCCAGGTTGAAGCCGACGAAATACAGGCTCACGCCGGTCAGCCCCAGCAGTGCCAGCCGCCGCCACGGGATCGGCTGCGGCAGCCGCCCGAGTCCGCCCCGCCACTGCGCCGCCCCCAGCAGCAGCGCGCTGGCGATGATGAAGCGCAGCGCCGCGAAGCTCAGCGGCGGCACCTCGTCGAGCGAGGATTTGGTGACGGCGAAGGTGCTGCCCCACAGCGCCATGGCCGCCAGCAGCGAGATGATCGATCTGGTCCGCTCAGCCATCGCGGCGCTCCCCGGCGGGCAGGAGGACGACCGCCCGCGCGTCGACATTCAAAATCTGGTAGCCCTCCGGCATGATCGCCAGCGGCGCTGCCCAGTGGTGGTGGCCGCTCACCACCACCAGGCGCGACTGGCCCGCCAGCGCGTCGCGGGCCACGAACGAGCCGGTCTGCTCGCGCCCATGGGCCGCCGGCGACTCGTGCAGCACCAGGATGTCCGGCGCGGCGGCCAGCAGCGCGCGAATGCCGGCGCCGTACGCCGGCGGCGGGCGGCGGTGCAGCTTCTTGCTGTTGCCGACGATGCCGCCCAGCCCGGCGACCCGCAGCCCGTCAAGCTCGCGCGCGGCGCCGTCCAGATAGTGCCCGTTCGGCGGCGGATCCGCCAGCAGCGCCTCGACGTGGTCGTGGTTGCCCGCCACGCCCGCCACCCAGCGGAAATGCTCGCCGAAGGCCCGCCAGACCGGCGCCGCGTCGCCGTTCGCGCCCCGCCGCTTGCTCTCGGGATCGCCGTACAGGTCGCCGGCCAGCAGCACGCCGGTCGCTGCGCCCGCCGGCAGCTCGCCCAGCTCGGCCAGCAGCGCCAGCTCCTCCGCCACCCGCACGCCGATCTGGCGTGATTCGCCTGGCGCGGGCTCGACGCCTTGCAGGTCCGAGGCGCAGATCAGCGCCGCAAGGCCGCCCGGCAGCCGATCCACCCATCCGCGCAGCACCGGCAGCGCCCCATGCGCCGGCCCGCCCGCCGGCCCCGGGAACGACCAGGCGATGGCGTGCAGTGGCGTTGTTTCGATCTCCAGAATGCGCATGGTTCCTCACTAGTCGTCAGTCGTCAGTCGTCA
>DASWWB010000863.1:0-4835 GCA_036406115.1 Herpetosiphonaceae bacterium | reverse complement strand
ACCCCGAGGTGCGGCGCTGGCTTGCCGAGCGCTCGGCGGCGACCGTCTACCGGCGCGGCGGCGTGGCCCTCTACCGCGCCGACGGCTGCCGCTAGCCGCCGCTTCAGCCCGATTCTCAACCCAGGCGATTTCGATGAGAGTGGTTCCATGGAGGAGGATTCATGGCGTTCAGGGAAATAATCAATCAGATGATCGATCATCTCGGCGGGCCGCCTCCGCCGGGACCGGTGTCCGAGGCGATGCTTGACGGGTTCAAACAGGCGATCGACCTCGCGAATGAGTGCCGCGGCGATCCGCGAGTGCTGTTTCGCGCGCTGCAAGCCTTCGCGGCGACGGGCAATGAGGCGCTGTTCGCCGCCGGCGTCGCCTACGTCCAGTACCACGGCGCCTACATCCAGGGCATCACCTATGACCGTGACGGTATGGAGGTCGCCGGCGCCTGGCTCATGCGGGCCGAGGCGCAGGACGCCGGCATTGTCGAGTTTTCGGTCATCCGGGCCTTTATCGAAATTCATAGCCGGGAGCTAGCCGGGATTGCGGAGCTGCTGGAAGATGTGCGCCAGCGCGATTCCGTCAACTACTACGCGCTGACGGCGGAGCTGGAATATTACGCTGTGCTGGGCAAGCTCGATCAGATGATGGCGACGTTCCAGCGCGCGCTGCCGCTCGCCCTTTCAGCCACGCGCCGCGCCTATCTCTATCACCGGATCGGCCGCTACAATCTGTACCATAACCGGCCCGACGCCAGCCTTGACGCCTATCGCGAACTCTCGCGCCTGACGCCTGACGATCCCTGGATGTGGCACAACATGAGCATCATCCTATTTGAGAAAAAACGCTTCGAGGAGGCGCGCCAATGCAATGCCGCCGCGCTGGAGCTGATGGACTTCGAGGCAGCCCGCTGGCTCTATCGCGAGCTTAACCGGCTGCGGTCGCGGCGCGTCGTCCGCTGGCTGGGGGTGGCTGCCGTGCTGACGATCGCTGTCGCGCTGGCCTTTGCGGCGCTGGGCTGATCGAGGCCAGGCTTCCCGGCGCCGCTTCCTGCTGAGAAGCGGCGCCGGCGCGGCTTTAGATCGCCTCGAAATAGACGAGATAGGCGGGATGGAAGGGCAGCGCCCGCCAGAGCGCGGCGGGGACGAAGGGCGAGTAGGTCTCGAAGACCGCGCGGAAGCCCTGGGCCTCGGCCAGAGCGCGGAACTCGCGGCCGGCGGGGCGGTAGATGTGGGTCGGGTCCTGGTCGTAGGAGCCCTTGTAGAGCCGGGCCTGGGCGCGATTGCCGATCGTCGGCAGGTGGGCGACGAACAGGCCGCCCGGCGCCAGGTGGGCGCGCACCGTCCGCACCGCCGCCGCCGGGTCCTCCAGGTGCTCGACGACATTGATCGCCGTGATCACGTCGAAGCGCCGCTCGAAGGGCAGGCCGTCGAGGATGCTGCCGACGAACAGCCGGGCCTGGGGCAGCCGGCGCTGGGTCTCGGCCACGGCGTAGGCCGACAGATCCATGCCGTAGCCTTGGAAGGGCGGCATCATCGACTCCAGGAACAATCCCAGGCCGCAGCCGATGTCGAGCAGCGCGCCGCCCTGCTTGAAGCGCAGGACGTGGCGGCGGATGTAGCGGTCGCGCAGCGTGTCGACCAGCCCCTTGCGGCCGCGGCCGGAGCGCGACATCGCGTAATAATCGGCGTCGTAGGCTTGTTGGGCCGGCATCAGTCCTCCTTGGCGCGGCGCTGCTCGGAGCGCAAGACCGCCAGCACCTCGCCGTTGAGCGCGGCGTTGGTGGCGACGGCGTCGGGTCCCCAGATTGTCGGCGTGCCGTCCCAGGCGCTGAAATGGCCGCCGGCCTCGCGCAGGATGGGCAGCAGCGGCGCGCAGTCCCAGGGATTCATCATCGGGTCGAGCATGATCTCGGCCCGGCCGGTGGCGACCAGGACGTAGCCGTAGCAATCGCCCCAGGTGCGCTCGAACTTGACCTGGCCGGCCAGCCGCTCGTAGGCGTCGGAGCGGGCCAGCGAGGCGCTGGTCGAGGTTGTCAGCAGCACGGCGTCCCCCAGCTTGTCGGTGGCCGAGACGCGGGCCGTCCTGCCGTTCCAGGAGCAGCCCAGGCCGGTCGCCGCCGCGACCATCTCATCGAAGGCCGGCAGATAGACCGCGCCGACCGCCGCCTCGCCCTTGACCTCGACGCCGATCAGCACGCCGTAGAACGGCACGCCGTGGATGAAGGTCTTGGTGCCGTCGATCGGATCGATGATCCAGCGGTAGTCGGGGTCGCCGGCGCTGGCGCCGCCCTCCTCGCCGAGGATCGAGTGGGTCGGGAACGAGCGCAAGATCCGCTCGCGGATGATCTCCTCGGCCTCGCGGTCGGCCCTGGTGACCGGGCTCTCGTCGGCTTTGATCTCGACCGCCACGCTGGTGCCGAAATAGGCCAGCGTGCGGCGGCCGCCCAGGTAGGCCGCCTCGGTGGCGACCGCCAGAAGTTCCTGTAGCTGTGGCATTGTGTTTCCCATCACTGCGGCGCCGGATGCTCGCGTTCTTCCGGCCAGGGCTCCTCGCGGGGCGGCCGGCCGCGGCGCCAGTAGCGCCAGTATACCAGGGCGTAGGCGATCGCCAGGCCGCCGAAGTTGGCGGCGAGCATGGGCGGCGTGCTCCAGCTCACGCCCTCGACGGTCCAATCCGAGAGCGGGAAGAACATCGGCGTCAGATAGCGCTCGTGGGACGGAATGTCCATGGCGATGTGGAGCCCCCAGGCCGCCAGCGCCCACGGCGGCTTCTTGCGCAGCAGCCAGATGATCCCGGCGAGCAGCGCCAGGATGACGAAGCTGTGGGTGTAGCGGTAGAAATCGAAATAATCCTCGACCAGCGGCTGGGGCAGCGGCGGCCCGTCGCGGCGCCAAATGCCGGCTTGGGAACCGGCGCCGATGTCGTCCCAGCGGCCCTGGATGACGCGGCGGACCAGCGCCGCGCCGCTGTACAAAACGTCCGGCGCCGCCCCCAGCGCCGCGCCCCAGCGAGCGGTCTTGGGCCCGCGCCAGCGGGTGAGCGCGTAGCCCCACAGGGCGTGCGAAAGCGTGTCCATGGCTGGCTCCTCGTCGCTGCGATCCGCGGGTCTCCGGCGCCCCGGATCGCTCGCTGATGTTATACCACGGCCCGGCGGGCTGAAGGCTGGATGAGAGATGGTGAGAGTCTGCTTAGGCCTGGCTAAAAGGCGCCGGTTTGACCGGGATTTAATGGTATAGTGTCACCGATGCACGCTCGCGGAACGGGCGTGCATCCGTCTATCCTTTTCACGCGGAGGCTGTGTGGAACTCAATAGCAGCGAAGTGCGGCGCGCCGGCGAAGCGCTCCAGGCCCTGGTCACCGAGGTCGGCCGGGTGGTGGTGGGGCAGCGGGCGCTGGCGGAGCGCATCCTGATCGGCTTGCTGGCCAACGGCCACCTCTTGATCGAGGGCGTGCCCGGCCTGGCGAAAACACTGATGGTCAAGAGCATGGCCGAGGGCATCCACGCGCAGTTCGAGCGCATCCAGTTTACCCCGGACCTGCTGCCCGGCGACTTGATCGGCACCCAGATCTACAATCAGCGCACCGGCGATTTCACCGTGCGCCAGGGGCCGATCTTCACCAACTTCCTGCTGGCCGACGAGATCAACCGCGCGCCGGCCAAGGTCCAGAGCGCGCTGCTGGAGGCCATGCAGGAGCGCCAGGTCACCATCGGCCCCGAGACCCACAAGCTGCCCGCGCCCTTCCTCGTGATGGCCACCCAGAACCCGATCGAGAACGACGGCACCTACCCGCTGCCCGAGGCCCAGGTCGACCGCTTCATGCTCAAGGTGGTGGTGGACTATCCCACCCGCGAGGAGGAGCACGAGATCATGAACCGCATGGCCGGCTCCGCCGTGCCGACCGTCCGCCCGGTCCTGACGATCGACGAGCTGCTGCGCTCGCGGGCGATCTTCCATCAAATCTACATCGACGAGCGCGTCAAAAACTACATCCTGGACCTGGTGTTCGCCACCCGCCGCCCGGACCAGTACGGCCTGGCCAACATCAAGCCGCTGATCGAGTACGGCGCCTCGCCGCGCGCCACGATCTTCCTGGCGCTGGCCGCCAAGGGCGCCGCCTTCTTGCAGGGCCGGTCGTTCGTCACGCCCGACGATGTCAAGCACATGGCGGTCGATGTCCTCCGCCACCGCATGATCATCACCTACGAGGCCGAGGCTGAGAACGTCAGCCCGGAGAGCCTGGTGTCGCGCATCCTCGACCGCGTGCGCGTGCCCTAGCGGGATGCACTGATGACTGTCACTGTCAGCGATTTGATGCGCCAGGTGCGCCTGATCGAACTCCGCACCACCAGGCTGGTCAGCGGCCTGTTCTCGGGCCTCTATATGAGCAGCTTCAAGGGCCGCGGCATCGAGTTCGACGAGGTCCGCGAGTACGAGCCCGGCGACGATGTGCGCGCGATCGACTGGAACGTGACCGCCCGCGTCGGCAAGCCCTTCATCAAGCGCTTCGTCGAGGAGCGCGAGCTGACGGTGCTGCTGGTGGTCGATCTCAGCGGCTCGTCGGATTTCGGCACCGTCGGCAGGCTCAAGCGCGTGCTGGAGGCCGAAATCTGCGCCACGCTGGCGACCTCGGCGATCCGGAACAACGACCGGGTGGGCCTCGTCCTGTTCAGCGACGAGGTTGTGAGCTTCGTGCCGCCGCGCAAGGGCCGCAACCATGTGATGAAGATCATCCGCGCCCTGCTGACGGCCAAGCCGCGCTCCTCCGGCACCAATATTTCGGCGGCGCTGGACTACGTCAACAAGATTGTCAGCGGGCGGGCTTTGGTCTTTGTGATGTCC
>DASWWB010000862.1:0-5411 GCA_036406115.1 Herpetosiphonaceae bacterium | reverse complement strand
GCCGCATGAATCCAGCACGCCGAGCGCCCGGCGGGCGGCGGCTTCCGCCTCGGCGGCCTTGCCGAGCAGGACGAGCGCCCGGGCGCTGGTCGCCAGGTCGCCGGTGGCGAAGAACAGCAGATCCATCTCCTCGCGCAGCTTGAGGGCGGCCTGGGCTTGGTCCAGCGCCTGCTGGCTGTCGCCCATCCGCAGATACAATCCCCCCAGATAGCTGAAAAACGCCGAGACCAGGAACTTGTCGTTCTGGTCGGTTGCGAGGCGCAGCCCTTCTTCGAGCATCTGGCGGGCGGCGCCGTAGTCGTCGCGCTCGCTCATCACCAGGCCGAGATTGACCAGCTGATAGGCCTTGCCGGCCACGTCGCCGATCTCCTCGGTCAGCCGCAAGCCCTGGCGCATGTAGCGTTCGGCTTCCTCTAGATTGCCCAGTTCCTTGTGCATGCCGCCCAGCCCGTTGAGCAGATTGGCCTCCTCCCAGCGATCGCCGATGTCTTGGAGAATCGCCAGCGCCGCCAGGAAGTGCTCGCCGGCCCGCTCGTAGTCGCCGGCGTCGCGGTAGGCGGAGGCCAGATTGTAGAGGCAGGCGCCCTCGCCGGCGCGGTCGCCGCTCGTGCGGCGGATCCCCAGCGATTGCTGGTAGTGGCTCAGGGCCTCGGGGAAATTGCGCTGGTAGAAGGTGAGCCCGCCGAGATGGTTGAGCGCGGTCGCCTCGCCGAATAGATTGGCGCTCTGGCGGCTGATTTGCAGCGCGCGGTCGTAGCACATCCTGGCCGCCTCGAAATCGCTTTGCTGGCGGTAGGCGGTGCCCAGCCCGTTGAGGGTGAAGATCACATCGCTCTGCTCCTCGTGGGACGGATGCTCGGGGTCGGGGAACGCTTCCAGCGCCTCCATGTAGCGGGCGGCCGCCTGCTCGTAGCTGCCCTGGCGCCATGCGACGAGGCCGAAGTGCATCAGCGCCTTGGCCCGGCTGTGGAAATCGCCCTGCGCGCTGGCGGCGGCCAGTGCGCGGTCCAGGCACTCGCCCGCCTGGGCGTATTCGCCGAGCGCCTCGTAGTAGCCGCTCCAGAGGTAGGCTGATTCAAACGGCGGGCACTCGCTGTCCTCATCCAGCCGCCGCAGCGCCGCCAGCTCCTCCTCGCGGCGGCCGAGGGCGTGGAGGATTTCGATCTGGCCCTGGCGGCGGCGCCAGCTACTCTCCAGCCCGAGGGCCTGGGAGTAGTATTCGAGCGCCGTCTCGTTGAGGTATTCGCGCTGCGCCTTGAGCGCCGCCGCGTCGAGGTAGCGGAGAGTTTTCTCGCGCTGGTCGCTGCGGCTGAAGTGATAGGCCAGCTGGTCGATCGCCTCGGGCTCCAGCCGCTCCAGGCTCTCGCCGACCAGGCGGTGCAGCTCGCGCTGCTGGGATTCGAGCAGCGTGCCGTAGGCCACCTGCTGGGTGATGCTGTGCTTGAACATATAGGCCAGCCAGGGCGCCGGCAGCTCCAGGCGGGCGAAATCGCGATCCTCCAGCATCGTGATCTGATCCAGCACCTCGTCGCCGCTCGGCCGCAGCGGATGGGCCTGGGCCAGCAGCTCCAGGCGGAAGATCCGCCCGATCACGCTGGCGACCTTGAGCGTCAGCTTGTGCGACTCGGGCAGCCGGTCAAGGCGCGAGAGCACGATGCCGTGGATCGAGTCGGGGATGCCGAGGTCAACGCCAGAGAGCTGGGCGTCGGGCAGCAGCCGCAGCGCGCCCTCCTGGCGGGTCAGGCAGCGGGCGGCCTGGAGCGCCTCGACCATCGGCGGCGTGAGGCCCCAGCTGCCGTCGTCGAGCGGCGCCAGCCTGCCGGCCTCGCGCAGCGTGGCGACCAGCTCCTCGGTGAAGAAGGGATTGCCCTGGGCCAGCGCCTGGATGACCTCCAGCGTGAGCGGCGCCGGCGGCCCGCCCAGCTGATGGCGCATCAGGGCGTCGATGCCTTCGGCGCCCAGCTCGCCCAGCTCCAGCCTGCGGTGGTGGGGCAGCCGGTCAAGCTCGGCCAGGATGGGCTGGCCGGCGCTCAGGGGCGGGCGGTGGACGATCAGCAGCAGCAGCTGGTTGTCGGCCAGCGCGCGGCCGAGCGCCAGGGTCAGGCGCTCGGAGGCCTCGTCGATCCAATGAACGTCCTCCAGCAGCAGCAGCAGCGGCTGGCGGGCGGCCAGCACCTGGAGCAGATCGATCGTGAGGGCGATCAGGGCCTCCTGGCGCAGCCGCGGGTCGAACATCTCGGTGGCGGGGTTTTCCGGCACCGGCAGCTGGAGCAGGTCGCCGAGCAGCGGGAGGCGCAGCAGCCACGCCGGGTTCAGCTCGCGGATAAAGCCTTCGAGCTGGCTGACCTGGCGCTGGTCGGCGGTGGCAGGATCCTCGCCGGGGGCGTCGTCGGCCAGGCCGCAGAGGTCGCGCAGGATCTGGCGCCAGGGCGTGTAGGCCACGTCCTGGCTGGTGCTGAGGCAGGTGCCGACGGTCAGGCGCAGCCCGGCCTCGGCGGCGCGCTCGGCGAATTCGGCGCTGAGGTGGCTTTTGCCCAGGCCCGCCGGCCCCTCCAGGCGCAGGACCTGGCCCCGGCCGGCCAGCGTCGGCGCGAGCGCCTGCCCCAGGATCGCCAGCTCGGCGTCGCGGCCCATCAGCGGCGTGGGGAACAGGCTGATCGGCCGCTGGGTGGCGGCCTGGCGGCGGCCCAGCACCGCCGCGACCGGGATGGCCTGCGATTTGCCCTTCAGCTCCACCAGGCCGATCGACTTGAACTGATAGACATAATCGGCAGCGTCGATCATCGCCTGGCTGACCAGGACTTGGCCGGGCGCTGCGCTTTGCATCAGGCGGGCGGCCAGATTGACATCGTCGCCCAGCACGCTGTAGGTGCGGCAGGTCGGGCTGCCGTAGGCGCCGGCCCGCATCCGGCCGCGGCTGAGGCCGATCTGGAGCCGGGCCAGCTGGCCCAGCTCCGCCGGCGGATGGAGCAGGTCAAGCGCGGCGGCGATGGCGCGCACTTCGTCGTCGTCGTTGGCGAGCGGGGCGCCGAAGGTGCCGTAGACATAGGAGCCCTTGTCGCCGATCACCAGCTGGAGCAGGGCGCCGTCGTAGCGGGTCAGCACCTGCTGGATCCAGCGGATCAGACTGTCGAGCAGCCGGCCGGCCTGCGGGTCGCTGTCGTAGGCGATGCCGCCGAAGCGGATGAACATCGCCACCACCGGCCGCAGCTCGGCCAGGAAGCGGCTCTGGCCGGCGGCGATGCGCTGATAGACCGGCGCCAGCAGCCATGGCCGGACCTGCTCCACCGTCAGGGCGCCGGGCTCCAGGGCCGGCCAGGAGCGGGCGGGCGCCTGCTTCTCAAGGCTGGCGATCACGGCGAAGCGGCCGCCGTCGGGCCCTGCGCGCCACTCGGCCACGGCGAGCCTGGCGCCCAGCTCCTCCGCCACCTCGGCGCTGGCGACGATCTCGCCCTTGCCCGCCAGCTGCTCGGCCCGGGCCATGCGATCCAGGGTGGCGCCGGCCAGCGCGTCGATGTATTGGATGGCGGGATCGCCGACCAGGAAGCGCCGCACCGGCCCCACCGCCACCGCCACTTTGATCGCCAGCTCGATCTGCTTGCCGGCCGGCGTCTCCAGCACCGCGAACTCGCGCATCGCCGCCTGGATCGCGACGGCGCTGCTCAGGGCGCGCCAGCCCACGTCGCCGTCGAACCAGCAGGTGATCGAGTCGCCGGCGAAGCCAATCACGCTGCCGCCGAACCGCTCGATCTCCTGGATCACGGCGGTGTAGATGATGTTGAGCTGGTGGGTGACGGCCTCGGGGCCGCCCTTGGCCCCCAGCTCCTGGGCCAGGGCCTCGGTCAGCGGGGTGAAGCCGGAGATATCGGCGAACAGCGCCGCGCCGTGGGAGCGCTCCGGCAGCTCCCGGCCACCGGCGAGCGCGAGACGGCGGTCGATTGGAATGAAGATGCTGGCAGCGTCCACGGTCGCCTCTTTCTAGGTTGGTGTCTGCGGGGCATTATAGCATTCCGGGGGTCAGGAATCAGGGATCAGGGGCCAGGCCGAACCTCGGAACGGTGTGGCGCTGCTCGGGCGCCACGCCGCTTCATAGCCGGCCTGATCCCTGATCCCCGACCCCTGGCGTCCCGCCTCTCGGCTTGACACCCCCCGGGGGCTGGCCTACACTTGGAACCGGCACAGCAATCGTCGGTGGGATTGACGATCCCGAGGAGCGTAGCGTGAAAAACATTGTTGTCATCACCACTGGCGGAACCATCTCCACCAAGCGCGGGCCGCAGATGGGCGGCGCGATCCCCCTGCTCAAAGGCGATGATTTCCTCGCCATGCTGCCGCGCGGCGAGTTCAATGTCTCGTTTCAGGATTTCATGAATCTGCCCAGCAGCCACATCACGCCGGTCATGGCGCTGGACCTGGCCCAGCGGATCAGCGGCGTGCTGCTCGGCGAGGAGGTCGATGGCGTGGTGGTGACCCACGGCACCGACACGCTTGAGGAGACCGCCTTTCTCTGCGATCTGGTCCTCGACTCGCCCAAGCCGGTCATTTTCACCGGCTCGATGCGGATCGCCACCGACGTGGGCTACGACGGCGTGTCGAACCTGGCCAGCGCGATCCGGGCCGCCGCCGCGCCGCAGTGCCGGGAGCTGGGCGTGCTGGTGGCCTTCAATGACGGGATCCATGCGGCCTCCCAGGTCCAGAAGGTGGACTCGCAGGCCGTCGACGCCTTCCAATCGCCGGGCGCCGGGCCGCTCGGCAGCCTGACCGGCAACCAGGTGCGGGTGACGAGCCGGCCGGCGGCCCGCCAGTACATCCCCTGCTCGCGGCTGGCGGAGCGGATCGACCTGATCGTCGCCACCCAGGGCGCCGATGACCGCCAGCTGCGGGCGGCGATCGACGGCGGCGCGGCCGGGATCGTGATCGCGGCGCTGGGCGGCGGCCGGGTGCCGCCCTGGTGGCTGCCGACCATCCAGGAGGCCCTGTCGCGCCGCCTGCCGGTGGTGGTGACCACCCGCTGCCTGACCGGCATCTGCCACGATGACTACGGCTACGTCGGCGAGTACCACGATCTCAAGCGGCTGGGCGTGATCTTCGCCCAGGGCATGTCGCCGGCCAAAGCGCGGATCAAACTGATGGTCGCGCTGGGCGCCGCCCAGCATCCCCAGGAGCTGCGCGGCTGGTTCGGCGGCTAGCCCCCCGATCCGCGAATCGCCGAGGCCGGACGCACCTGCGTCCGGCCTCGGCGGCTTTTGGTCTCAGGCCAGCGGTTTGATGAAAAAATCGTAGCGCTCGTCGGTCGGCGCGAAGCCCAGCTCGCGGCAGGCGGCGAGGAGCGGCGAGCCGTCGATCAGCAGCCCGGCCAGGCCCTGGGCGCGGCCGGCTGGCGTGCCCCGCAGCGCGGCGAACAGCTCCGC
>DASWWB010000861.1:0-6155 GCA_036406115.1 Herpetosiphonaceae bacterium | reverse complement strand
GGTCAGGTCCTTCCAGACGCCCGAGACCCCCTTGACGACCGCCTGGCCGCCGAGCTTGCCCTCGGTGCCGACCTCGCGCGCCACCCGGGTCACTTCGGCGGCGAAGCCATTGAGCTGATCGACCATCGTGTTGATCGTGTTCTTGAGATCGAGCATCTCGCCTTTGACATCGACCGTGATTTTCTTGGAGAGATCGCCGGTCGCCACAGCGGTGGTGACCTCGGCGATGTTGCGGACCTGGCCGGTCAGATTGGAGGCCATCGAGTTGACGTTGTCGGTCAGGTCCTTCCAGACGCCCGAGACGCCTTTGACCTCAGCCTGGCCGCCGAGGATGCCCTCGGTGCCGACCTCGCCGGCGACGCGCGTCACCTCGGAGGCGAAGGAGCCGAGCTGATCGACCATCGTATTGACGAGCTTGGCGGTGCGGAGGAACTCGCCCTCGAGCTGGCGGCCCTCGATCTCGAGCGGGATCGTCTGGCCGAGATCGCCCTTGGCGACGGCGCCGATCACCCGCACCACCTCGGTGGTGGGCTGGACCAGATCGCTGATCAGCGTGTTGATCGAGTCTACATTCTCGGCCCAGCCGCCGCGGGCGCCGTTGAGCGTGGCGCGCTGCGTGATCTTGCCCTCTTTGCCGACCACCGTGCTGATCCGCTCAAGCTCCTTGGTCGTGCGCTCGTTGAGATCGATGATATCGTTGAGGGTGTCGGCGATCTTGCCCACCATGCCCGTCTGGTCAATCGGCATGCGGACCGAGAAATCGCCTTTTTTCACCGCCGTCAGAACCCGCAGCAGCTCCTTGAGGTCAAGGTCGTCGCTGGCCGGCTCCGGGGTTGATTGTCGAGTTGGCATGAGCGCAGGCTCCTTTGCATGACACGCTTCTCTCTGCGCGCCGCGCCCGCGGGCTGGCGGCAGGCGGATGGATGGAGGGGTGTGGCCGGGGCCGTCGGGGGGAATCGAGGGCGGCTGACGGGCGGCGCATGGCTTGAAACAAGAGGATCGGGCCTGCGCGCGGCAGGTTAAGCCCATTTTACCACGAAATGAAGCCCACCCCCCGCCCGCCCAAGGGGCGGGAGCGCAATGGGGCGTTGCCCCCTTGCAACCCCCGAAAGTACGCCCGTAGTTGTTTTTAATGCGCGGTTTGTGGGTACCATGCATGCTGCTTGGGGCGGGGCGGGATTCCGCGAGGCTCGGCGAGATTTGGGTCGCATCGGCCGCCCGCATTCCCAAGCAGCGACGGAAACAATCTCACCCTCACCACTACCAGAAACCCAACGGCCCGGAATGCGACGGCCCTGTGCGCCCACCAATGCTGAACGCCCACCAACGGCCTTTGGGGGATGCAAGGGGGCATGCCCCCTTGCGCTCCTCCCGGCAGGGAGGCGGGGGAGGGCGACATCCCCCCCCGCGCAGGGTGTACAATGCAAAGACAAAACTAGCGCAGCGTCGCCAAAGGAGACACGCCAGTGATTGATGAGATTCAGACCTTTATCGAGCGATTTATCGCCCGCGCCCACCCAGTGGAGAGCGCCATGAGCCTGGCCTGGTGGGACGCGGCCACGACCGGCAGCGAGGAGTCGAAGGCCACCATCGAGCGCCTGACCCGCGAGTGGATGGAGCTGTTCACGGCGCCGGGCGAGTGGGAGCAGGTGCGGGCCTGGCGCGAGCGCGCCGGCGAGATCGAGGCGCCGCTGCTGCGCCGCCAGCTGGAGCTGCTCTATCTGGCCTTCGCCGGCAGCCAGCTGACGCCGGAGCAGATCGCCAGCATCTCCTCGCTGGAAGCCGATCTGAACCACACCTTCTCGACCTTCCGCGGCTCGATCGACGGCAAAGAGGTGTCGGACAACGAGATCCTGGCGATCTTCGCCACCAGCGGCGACAGCGAGGAGGCGCGCGACGCCTGGGAGGCCAGCAAGCAGATCGGCCCGATCGTCGCCGGCCGGCTGCTGGAGCTGGTTCGGGTGCGCAACCAGGCCGCCCGCCAGCAGGGCCACCGCGACTTCTACGCCCAGTCGCTGGCGCTCCAGGAGGTCGACGAGGAGGCGCTGTTCGCCCTGCTCGACGAGCTGGAGGCGACCACCCGCGAGCCCTTCCTCCAGCTCAAGGCCCGGGTCGACGCCGAGCTGGCGGCGCGCTACCGCGTCCCGGTCGCCGAGCTGCGCCCCTGGCACTACGCCGATCCCTTCTTCCAGCGCGCGCCCCACGTCGGCACGGTGGATCTCGATGAGATCTACGCCGGCGAGGATATCGTCGAGCTGAGCCTGCGCTCGTTCGACGCCCAGGGCCTGGAGGTGCGCGATATCCTGGCCCGCTCCGATCTCTACGAGCGGCCGAACAAGAACCAGCACGCCTTCTGCACCCATATCGACCGCACCACCGACGACGTGCGCATCCTCTGCAACCTGCGCCCCACCACCAGCTGGATGGACACGCAGCTCCACGAGCTGGGCCACGCGGTCTACGACAAATACCTGGCGCCGGACCTGCCCTATCTGCTGCGCGGGCCGGCCCACACCAACACCACCGAGGCCATCGCCATGCTGATGGGCCGCCAGGCCCGGCTGGCGCGCTGGCTGGAGCAGGTGCGCGGCCTGGCGCCCGAGCGCGCCCAGCACTACGCCCAGGCCGCCCGCCAGGAGCAGCAGCTCAGCCAGATCATGTTCGTGCGCTGGGCGCTGGTGATGGCCTATTTCGAGCGCGCGCTCTACGCCGATCCCGACCGCCCCGACCTGGCGGCGCTCTGGTGGGACTTGGTCGAGCGCTTCCAGCTGCTGACCCGCCCCGAGGGTCGCGACGAGCCTGATTGGGCCACGAAAATCCATCTGGCGATCTCGCCGGTCTACTACCACAACTACATGCTTGGCGAGCTGACCGCCTCGCAGCTCGAAGCCCACATCGGCCGCGTCGCCGGCTCCTACGTGGCCAATCCCGCCACCGGCCAGATCCTGCGCGAGCAGCTGTTCGCGCTCGGCCGCCGCTACCCTTGGGACGAGACCCTGCGCGAGGTGACCGGCGAGCCGCTGACGCCGCGCTATTTCGTCGCCCAGTACGTGGACGCGGGCTAGGCGGAGCCGCCCGCGTTTCCCCCGCCGCCCGCCAGCAAGGCGGGCGGCGTTTCCCTGCCGCCCAAACGCCTCATGCTACAATAGGGCCGAGCTTGCCGCTAGTCAAAGGAGACCCAGTGGACGAGAACACCCTGATCTATGACTGGAACGCGCAGGGCGCGCCGCGCTATCAATCGATGCTGCATGTGGCCGATGAGACGCTGCGCGACGGCCTGCAATCCCCCTCGGTGATCGACCCGCCGATCGATAAAAAGCTTGAGATTCTCCATCTGATGGTCGAGCTGGGCATCCATTGCGCCGATATCGGCCTGCCGGGCGCCAGCGAGCGCCAGTACCGCGACGTCGAGCGCCTGGCCCGCGAGGTCGTCGAGCAGCGGCTGCCGCTCGATCTGTATGTCGCCTGCCGCACGCTGCGCAGCGACATCGAGCCGGCGGTGCGGGTCTCGGCGGCGGTCGGCAGGCCGATCGAGGTGGCGGCGTTCCTGGGCTCCTCGCCCATCCGCCAGTACGCCGAGGGCTGGACCGTCGATCAGCTGCTCAAGCTGACCGAGGAGGCGGTCTCCTACGCCGTCGCCGAGGGCCTGCCGGTCATGTATGTCACCGAGGACACCACCAGGGCCGATCCCGAGACCCTGCGCCGACTCTACACCCTGGCCGTCGAGTGCGGCGCCCGGCGGGTCTGCATCTCCGACACCGTGGGCCACGCCACGCCCGAGGGGACGGCGGCGCTGGTCGGCTTCGTGCGCGAGGTGGTGGACGCCACCGGCGAGCACGTGCTGGTGGACTGGCACGGCCACCGCGACCGCTCGCTGGACATCGCCAACTGTTTCGCCGCCTACGCCGCCGGCGCCGACCGCACCCACGGCGCCGCGCTGGGCATCGGCGAGCGCTGCGGCAACACGCCGATCGAGGTCCTGCTGGTCAACATGAAGCTGGCGGGGATGTTCGACCACGATCTGGCCAAGCTGCCCGAGTACGGCCGGGTGGTCAGCGAGGCGCTGGGCGTGCCGATCCCGGTCAACTACCCGGTGCTGGGCGCCGACGCCTTCCGCACCGCCACCGGCGTCCACGCCGCCGCCGTGATCAAGGCCCAGCACAAGGGCGACGATTGGCTGGCCGACCGCATCTACTCCGGCGTCCCCGCCGGCATGATCGGCCGCTCCCAGCTGATCGAGATCGGCCCGATGAGCGGCGCCAGCAATGTGCGCTTCTGGCTGGAGCAGCGCGGCCTGCCGGTCAGCGACGAGATCATCGCCGCCGTCATCGCCGCCGCCAAGCGCTCCAGCAAACTGCTCGCCGAGGAGGAGATCCGGGCGATCGCGGGGGAGGAGGGGTAGGGATCAGGGATCAGGGATCAGGGATCAGGTCCGGCTGCAAGGCCGGATGGGTTCCTGGGCAGCGCACGGCATCCCGAAGTTCAGCCTGACCCCTGATCCCTGACCCCTGGTATGCCAATCAGCGCATAAGCCGCCGATGGTATAATCGATGGCACTTTCAACCTTCCACACAGCAAAGGAGCTGTCGAGATGGGTCAAACGATGACCGAGAAGATCCTGGCGATGCACTGCGAGCAGCACGTGGCGCCGGGCGAGTTTATCAGCGCGCGGGTCGATGTGGCGATGGTCAACGAGCTTTCGGGCATTATCGCCGCCCATGAGTTCGAGAAGATGGGCGCCGAGCGCATGTTCGACCCGGCCAAAGTCATCATGGTGCCGGACCACTTCACCCCCGCCAAGGATATCCGCACCGCCAATCTGGTCAAGGAGCTGCGCGACTTCGCCAAGCGCCATGGCGCCCGCTGGTTCGAGGTCGGCAGGGCCGGCATCGAGCATGTGGTGCTGCCGGAGAACGGCCTGGTGGCCCCGGGCGACGTGATCATCGGCGGCGATTCGCACTCCTGCACCTACGGCGGCATCAGCGCCTTCGGCACCGGCGCCGGCTCGACCGACCTGGCGGCGATCTGGGCGCTCGGCGAGTTCTGGATGCGCGTCCCCGAGACGACCAAGTTCGTCTACACCGGCATCCGCTCCGGCTGGACCACCGCCAAGGACATCATCCTCGAAACCATCCGCAAGGTCGGCGTCGACGGCGTGGTCTACGGCGCGATGGAGTTCACCGGCCCGGTGATCGGCGCCATGCCGATGCACGAGCGCTTCACCATTGCCAACATGGCGATCGAGGCCGGCGCCAAGTCGGGCATCATGCCGGTCGACGAGGTGACCTGGGAGTACTATGCATCCAAGGCCGGCCGCGCCCGCATGGAGGCGCTGCGCGAGGCCCGGGGCGACTTCAACTCCGATCCCGACGCCCAGTTCGAGCGGGTGGTCGAGATCGATGTCTCCGGCCTGGAGCCGCAGGTCGCCTACCCGCACCTGCCGGAGAACACCCGGCCGATCTCGCAGGCGATCAAGGATGATATCAAGCTGGACCAGGTGCTGCTCGGCTACTGCACCAACGGCTGGATCGAGGACCTGCGGGTCGCCGCCGCCGTGCTCAAGGGCCGCTCGGTCGCGCCCAACACCCGCGCGATCATCGTGCCCGGCTCGGAGGCCGTCTACCTCCAGGCGGTGCGCGAGGGGCTGATCGAAATCTTCAGCGAGGCGGGCTGCGTGATCTCGCCCTCGTCCTGCGGCGCCTGCATCGGCGGCCACATGGGCGTGGTGGCCTCGGGCGAGCGCGTGCTCACGACGACCAACCGCAACTTCAAAGGCCGGGTCGGCGCCCGCGACTCGGAGGTCTACCTGTCAGGCCCGGCGATCGCCGCCGCCTCCGCCGTGCTCGGCCGCCTCGCCAGCCCCGAGGAGCTGGATCTGCGCGGCGAGGAGATTTTGCTGGCCGCCGAGCGCTAGCCGGAACCTGTCTTGCCGGCCGGGCCTGCACCCCCAGGCCCGGCCCCCAGGAGGATGCCATGCTCGAACCCGTCCACGCCATGCTCGCGGCCCGCCGCGACGATGTTCTCGCCACGATGATCGAACGGCTTCACGAGAAGAAAAGCACCCTCGCCCGCCTGCCCGCCCCCGCGCTCCGCCAAACCCTGGGCGCGATTTTCGATGGTTTCCTCGCCGATTTCCTCACCGATCGCGCCGACCA
>DASWWB010000860.1:0-2183 GCA_036406115.1 Herpetosiphonaceae bacterium | reverse complement strand
AGCCCGGGCATCCCGTCGGCGCCCAGCCTATAGGCGGCGACCTCCAGGCCGCAGGCGGTCGCCGCATCCGCGATCGCGGCGGCGCTCACGCCGTCACGGCCCACCGCGAGGAGGTCGCGGCACTCCTCCAGGGTCGTAGCCCTGCCAGCCGCGTGGAGCACCATTGCCAGACACGCGGCGCCGCACTCAACGACGGTCATTTGCAAGATAACGGGGATCTGACGCGAACGCCGCCCACGCATCGGGCGCCTCCTGCCTGGTATTCCAGGCGCTCTCCGTTCCTCCGGCCCCTATCGAACCCACCGCGCCTGAGTGGCGTTCTCAACCAGCATCTCCGGCGCGCCGCTGAGATCCGAGACCCAAATCGAGGAGGGGGCGTTTGGCTGGCCGAGCACCAGGCGCGTCCAAAGCAGCTGGGTGCCATCGGGGGACCATTGCGGATCGACGTTCTCATCCTCGCCGCCCGCGATCTCGCGGGCAGGCCCGCTGCCGTCGGCAGGAATGACCCAGATGGCGCCGCGCGGCTGGTCACGGGTGCGGCGCACAAAGGCGATTGTCCTGCCGTCGGGCGACCAGCGCGGCGTATAGGCATCGGTTGTCGGCGCCGCGAGCAGCACCGTCTGCTGCTCCGTCGTCAGGTCATAGCGCACGAGCTGGGTGCTGATTCCGTCCGGATTGGCCTGCACCGCGCTAATCACCAGGGCGTTGCCGTCGGGCGCCCAGTCGAACTCCCCCGCCAGCGGCACCCAGCGCAAGACCTCGCTGAAGTTGAAGATCGCAATCTCCTCCCGCGCCCCGTCGAAGAACGCTAGCTTCGCGCCGTTAGGGGCCCAGACCGCCTCATAATTCATAACGGCCCCGCCCTTTTGCAGCGGCCCCAGGATGGTTCCGTCGGGTTTGGCCATCCAGAGTTTGGGCATGCTGGTGCCGTTTTGATCGACGGTCCGGCGCTCGTAGATGATGATCCCGTCGGCCGGTGACCAGACCGGCGCGTAGGTCGTCCAATCCGGGCTCCAATCGACGACCGATGGCTGGCCCCCCGCGAGGTCTAGCACTTCGATCTTACTGGTCATGTTCTGCGGTTGGGTTGCGTACGCGATCCGCATCCCGTCCGGGCTGGCGCTGTAGGCGCTGACAGCCGGTGCGATCTGGCGCGCGTCGGTGCCATCCGGATCGGCCAGCCAGAGCTCGGCGAGCAGCGTCTGGTTGCGCAAGAACAGGATTCCCCGCGCTGTCCGGCGCGCTGCGGCAGGGCCGGCTGGCGTGGTCGGCGGTCCCGCGAGCCCCAGCAGCACGCCGATGACGACGAGCGCCACCACCGCCGTCCTGATGGTCCGTTTTCCTAAAAGCGACCTCATGCACACTCCATCATAGCGATTTCTTTGGATCCATGGCGCTGCCGCAGCCTGCGCTGGCTCAGGGATAGAGGTAGGGCGCGGCGGGCATGGCGATTCTGGTCAGCTGGCCGACGATCAACGGCCGGCGGCTGGTGCCGTCGGGAGTGTAGACGCCCTCGACGCGGACCCACTCGTCGGTCTTCATGTCGGCGGCCTGGGGCGCTTTGATGCGCATCGCCAGCGCCGTGCCGTCGGCGGTGCAGCAGGTCACGACATAGCGGCCGACCAGCACCTCGTCGGCGGCGAGATCATCGGTGCGGAAGACAAAGCCATCGAAGGCCGCCTGCTTGCCTGCAAGCTGGTCCGGGTTCTCCCCGCGGGTGGCGGCGGTCCACTCCAGGAGCGACCAAGTTCTGCTGTCGTCGGAGAGCTGGGCCTGCCAGCGGCTGACCAGAGCGTCGTTGCTGGTGTCGCTTAGCGCCTTGCCCGCCACCAGGCTGGCGCCCAGCGGACGCGCCGGCACCAGCAGCGCCACCACGATCGGCACTAGCATGATGCCGACGAGCCGCGGCCGCACCGGGGGCGTGCGCAGCGTCAGCATGCCCAGGCCGACCGCCACGAGCAGGATCCCGCTCATCAGCATGAGTGGGTTATAGCGGGGGTGGATGTAGAGCGCCAGCTGATTGGTCGCTGTTTTGGCGAGCATGATCCCGCCCAAGGCCATGACCGTCAGGGCCGCCGGCAGCGCCCGCCATCGTTCGTTCCGCATACAAGCCTCACTTCACAACGAGATAGGTGATCAGCCCGGCGATGATTGCGAACAGGCTTGCCAGGACGACGATGGCG
>DASWWB010000859.1:0-3261 GCA_036406115.1 Herpetosiphonaceae bacterium | reverse complement strand
CACGCACGAGCTGCGCAAGTTCTGCCTGCTGATGCTCAAGAAGAACGGCTATGTGCTTGAGCAACTCCATTCGCCGCTGGTCGTGGCCACGTCGCCGCTCCATGAGGAGCTGAAGGCGATCGGCGCGCGCTGCGTCACCCGCCACCACTGGCACCACTACGCTGGCTTCGCCCAGACCCAGTGGAAGCTGTTCAACAAGGATCAGCCGCGCCGGGCCAAGCCGCTGCTGTATGTCATCCGCATCCTGCTGGCCGGCATCCATCTGATGCGGACCGGCGAGATCGAGGCCAATCTGCCCCGGCTCAACGAGCGCTTCGGCCTCGGCTACGTGCCCGAGCTGATCGAGCGCAAGCGGCTGGGCGCCGAGCATGGCACCCTGGGCGAGGCCGACCTGGCGTTTTTCGAGGCCGAGGTCGCCCGCCTCCACGCCGAGCTAGCGGAGGCCGCCGCTCGCACCGCGCTGCCCGACGAGGCCGCCGGCCGCGACGAGCTCCACGAGCTGCTGGTGCGGACGCGCCTGGCGGGGCTGTGAGATGCGCATCCTGATCATCGAGGACCATGCCGAGATCGCCAGGCTGCTCAAGCTGGCTTTCGAGCGCGACGGCTACGCCGCCGACACCGCCGCCGACGGCGCGAGCGGCTGGGAGCTGGCCGATGTCCACCGCCCGGATGTGGCGCTGCTCAACGTGGGGCTGCCGGACATGGACGGCGTCGAGCTGTGCGGGCGCCTGCGCGCGGCCCGGCCCGAGCTGCTGATCGTCATGCTCACCGGGCGGCGCGCGCTGGCCGACCGGGTGCGCGGCCTGGACGCCGGCGCCGACGACTACGTCACCAAGCCCTTCGATTTCGAGGAGCTGGTCGCCAGGGTCCGGGCGCTGCTGCGCCGCGACATGCGCGTCCGCAGCCCGCTGCTGGCCAGCGCCGATCTGACGCTGGATCCCGCCAGCCGCGAGGCCCGCGTCGCGGGCCGGCCGCTCGCGCTGACCGGCAAGGAGTTCGCCATCCTGGAGTATCTGCTGCGGCGCGCCGGCGAGGCGGTGAGCCAGGAGGAGCTGCTGGAGCATGTCTGGGACGCGGAGGCCAATCCGTTCACCAACGCGGTGCGGGTCCATGTGCGGGCCTTGCGGGCCAAGCTGGCGGCCGGCGGCGCCCGCGCCCGGATCGGGACGGTGATCGGCGCCGGCTACCGGCTGGAAGCGGATCCCGGGCTTAACGCCGGCTTTAACCCCGCCGGGGTAGACTGAGCGCATCAGAACGTTCTGCCTGATCCGCCTCAGTTTCAGCCTGGAGGACATCATGACCCAGCCGATCATCATCGCCGGCTTCCAGCCCGACATCGCCGGCCTGCTCGTCCAGTATTTCGCCGGCCAGGGCTTCGCGCCGGCAGCCGCCGCCGACAGCGCCGCCGCCCTGGCCATGATCGCCGCCGCCGACGCCGGCCTGGTGCTGCTGGGCGATCTCGACGACCTGGCTCCGGCCGAGGCCTGCGCCCGGATCCGCCAGCGCAGCCGCCTGCCGCTGATCGCCCTGAGCGCCAGGACCGACCGCGAGAGCCAGATCGCGGCCCTCGACGCCGGCGCCGACGACTATCTGACCCTGCCGTTCCACGCCGAGGTCGTGCTGGCCCGCGCCAGGGCGGTGCTGCGGCGCTCCGGCGCCTAAAATTGACAGCCCGCGGCGCGGCGGCGACATCCGCCGCGCCGCCCGAGAGCCAAGAAAGAGGAAGCCCCGTGAAAATCACCATCCCCGAGCTGGCGCTGGTCGTGCTGATCGGGCCGTCGGGCTCCGGCAAATCGACCTTCGCCCAGACTCACTTCAAGCCGACCGAGATTTTGTCGTCCGACGCCTGCCGCGCGCTGGTCTCCGACGACGAGAACAACCAGGCGGCGACCAACGACGCCTTCGACGTGCTGCACTACATCGCCGCCAAGCGCCTGGCCGCCGGCAAGCTGGTCGTGGTCGACGCGACCAACGTCCAGCCCGAGGCCCGCAAGCCGCTGGTCGAGCTGGCCCGCGAGCACAACTGCCTGCCGGTGGCGATCGTGCTCGACATCCCCCAGCGCCTCTGCCACGAGCGCAACAGCCAGCGCAAGGACCGCGACTTCGGCCCGCAGGTGATCCAGCGCCAGAGCAACCAGCTCCACCGCTCGCTGCGCAACCTGGGCCGCGAGGGCTTCCGCTACGTCCACATGCTCAAGTCGCCGGAGGAGGTGGCGGACGCGACGATCGAAATCCAGCCGCTGTGGAACAACCGGCGCTTCGACCACGGCCCGTTCGATCTGATCGGCGATGTCCACGGCTGCTTCGACGAGCTGCTGGAGCTGCTGGCAGCGCTGGGCTACCAGATCGCCGAGGACGCGACGGCGCCCTCCGGCTACGCGGTCACCAATCCGCCCGGCCGCACGGCGGTGTTCCTGGGCGACTTGGTCGATCGCGGCCCGGCCACGCCCAAGGTGCTGCGCCTGGTGATGGGCATGGTCGGCGCCGGCCAGGCGTTGTGCGTGCCCGGCAACCACGACATGAAGCTGATGCGCAAGCTCAGCGGACGCAATGTCCAGGTTACCCACGGCCTGGGCGAGACCCTGGAGCAGCTGGCGGCCGAGCCGCCGGAGTTCGTCGATCAACTGAAGCCGTTCCTCGACGGCCTGGTCAGCCACTACGTGCTTGACGACGGCAAGCTGGTCGTCGCCCACGCCGGCATGAAGGAGAAGCTCCAGGGCCGCGGCTCGGGCCGGGTGCGCGAGTTCGCGCTCTACGGCGAGACCACCGGCGAGACCGACGAGTTCGGCCTGCCGATCCGCTACAACTGGGCCGCCGAGTATCGCGGCAAGGCGGCGGTGGTCTACGGCCACACGCCGGTGCCGGAGCCGGAGTGGCTGAACAACACGATCAACATCGACACCGGCTGCGTCTTCGGCGGCCGGCTGACGGCGCTGCGCTACCCCGAGCGCGAGCTGGTCTCGGTCGACGCCCGCCACACCTACGCCCAGCCGGCCCGGCCCTTCCTGGCCCCCGAGCTGATGGCGCCGGCGCTCAACGCCCAGCAGCACAACGACACGATGCTCGACCTGGAGGACGTGGCCGGCAAGCGGATCATCGAGACCGCCCTGCTGCGCAACATTATCATCCGCGAGGAAAACGCGATCGCCGCGCTGGAGGTGATGAGCCGCTTCGCCGCCAATCCGCGCTGGCTGATCTACCTGCCGCCGACGATGTCGCCCTCCGAGACCAGCCAGGAGCCGGGGCTGCTGGAGCACCCGG
>DASWWB010000858.1:0-8359 GCA_036406115.1 Herpetosiphonaceae bacterium | reverse complement strand
GTCGCGCCGGCTTTGCGCGCCGGGGAGGGCCATCCGCTGGTGCGGGCGGCGCTGGCGCTCATCGAGCGCGACCGGCCCCGGCGCCGCCAGCACGGCTTCGCCGGCCTGGCGGAGGTCGCCCGGACCTTCGACCCGCTGCTGCTCGACAGCCCGCTCGGCCGCGGCTTCGCGGCGGGCGGCGCTGGCGATGAAGCCTGGGGCTACGAGGAGCTGGCCGAGCTGTTCGAGCGGCTGGTCGCGGCGGCGGCGATCAGCGGCTACGCGGTGATGGGATTGTCGTTCGCAGCCTGCCGCCAGCTGCTGCCGCCGGAGCTGGGGCTGGGGCCAGCTGACGCGCTGGTCGAGGCGCTCGACAATCGCTGCCGCTACTGGGCGCACGGCTCGGGCGGCTACGGCGAAGGCGTCAGCGGCTGGCTCGACCCGGCGGAGACCGCCCAACTGCTCGCCGCGCTGGCGCCGCGCTTCGGCCCCGGCGCCCGGCCTGACGGGCCGCTGCGCGACTACTGCGCCGAGGCTGGAGCCGACGAGACCTGGCACCGGGGGCGGATCGAGCTGTTCCTGGCGGCGCTGCGGGCGGCGGTCACACGCGGCGCCGGCGCGCTCTGGGGCCGCGATCTGCGCCTGTTCTACGAGCCCGCCAGCTGCGCCTTCCCCGGCGCTCCCCCGCCAGCCAATCTCGCCCCGCGCCCCTGAACAGCCGTTCGCCCATCTGTTTTATAATGAACATCCTGACGTGACATTCGGGCTGGCGGCGCCGGCCCCGGTGCGGAGTGCGCTATGGTTGAAGATCTGCTGGCCCAGGGCGAGAGCGCGACGGTCGCTTTCTTTCGGGAACGGTTCCGGCCCGACGATCTGGCGGAGACGCTGGTCGCGTTCGCCAACGGCGCTGGCGGCACGGCGATCGTCGGCGTCAGCGGCCGGGCGCGGCCGAAAGTCGAGGGCCTGGAGGATCTGGCCGCCGCCGAGGAGGCCGCGCTGGAGGCCGCCCTGGCCTGCACGCCGCCGCTGGTGCTGCCGCTGCCCAAGCCGCGGGCCTCGGCCGAGGGCGCGGTGCTGGTGATCGAGGTGCCGCCCGGCCTGCCGAGCGTCTACAGCCTCCACGGCAAATATCTGCGCCGCGAGGGCGCCGCCAACGCCCCGCTGCCGCCCCACGCCCTGCGCCAGCTGCTCCAGGAGCGCGGCGATGTCGGCTGGGAGCGCATGCAGCCCGAGCGCTCCGCCATCGATGATCTTGACCCGGCCAAAATCACCAGCTACGCCGCCCGCATCGGCCCGGCCGCCGAGGCCGACGCCCACGCCTGGCTCTACCGTCGCGGCTGCCTTGCGCGGCCGGACGGCGCCTATCAGCCCACCAACGCCGGCATGCTGCTGTTCGGCAGGGAAACCGAGCGCGAGTACCCCCAGTGCGAGATCACGCTGGTCCGCTACACCGGCGCCGAGATGAGCGACGAGTTCGAGCGGGTCGATATCCGCACCACGCTGCCCGATCAGGTCCGCCGCGCCGAGCTGTGGCTGGGCGAGCATATGCGCCGGGGCTCGCGGATGCGCGGCCTGGAGCGCGAGGATTGGATCGAGTACCCGCCCGCCGCCGTCCGCGAGGCCCTGGTCAACGCGGTGGCCCACCGCGACTACACGGTGCGCGGCGAGGGCATCCGCATCGCCATGTTCGCCGACCGGCTGGAGGTCTACAGCCCCGGCCGGCTGCCCGGCCACGTCACGCTGGACAACATCGCCGAGGAGCGCTTCAGCCGCAACGAGACGCTGGTCCAGGTCCTCGCCGACCTGGGCCTGATCGAGCGGCTGGGCTACGGCATCGACCGCATGCAGCGCCAGATGGCCGAGGCCGGCCTGCCGCCGCCCGAGTTCCGCGAAACCGCCGCCGGCTTCCTGGTCACGCTGCGCGGCAAGGGGCTGGCGATGGCCAGCGGCACCAGCGTCGACACCAGCGCCTGGGAGCAGCAGGGCCTCAACGAGCGCCAGATCAGCGCGCTGATTTTCCTGACTGAGAACCGCCGCATCACCAACCGCGACCTTCAGGAGCAATCGCCCGAGGTCTCGCCCGAGACGATCCGCCGCGACCTCGCCGATCTGGTCGATCGCGGCCTCATCCTCAAGATCGGCCAGAAGCGGGCGACGTACTATATTTTGCGCTAGGGATCAGGGGCCAGGGGTCAGGATGGGCTTGGCGGCGGCTTAGGGCGCTGGGGAGTGATTGATGAATCAGCAGGCTGGGGATCAGGGATCGGGGATCGGGGATGGCGAGGATGAGTCGCTGTGGAAATCGTCGAAATCGCTGGGCTTCGAGGATTCGTACGCTCAGCGGCGGCGGCTGGCGGTGATCGCGCTGGTCGCCATCGCGGCGGCGATCATCCTGGTCTGGCTGCTGGCGCAGGCGCTGGGATGAGCCGGCGGCCGCCCGCCAGCCCATCCCGACCCGCCCTTAGCTGCGCCGCGGCTTGAGGTAGTCGGCCAGCGCCGCGCTCGGCTCGCGCAGCTCGGGCGCGCCGCAGTCAGCCATGTCCTCGATCAGATAATCGACCTGGGCCATGAGGAAGCTGTCGGCGGCGAACCAGGCCTCGGGCAGCAGGTCGAACTGGCGCGGCAGGGTCTCGGCCAGGGCGGCGAACAGGCCGGGGTTGGCGGCCATGCCGCGCTCGCCGGCGTTGTAGCAGCCCAGCAGCAGGTGGCGCCAGCGCGCGAAGGCCCGCTCGTCCTCGACCGGCGTGTCAAGGCTGACGAGCCAGGCGGCGAAGGCGTACTGGAACTCCGCCAGGAACGAATCGGCGTCGCCGCCGTGGCTGCCCTGGAGCGCCAGCTCGAAGCGCGACGCCCCGCCCTGCTCGTCCGGGCGGATCGCCGGCGGGAAGTTCTCGCGCGGGATCTTGCCGACCAGCCCGAACCAGCCGCCGAAGCGCTCCAGCGGATACGGCAGCAGCGCCGCCCCCATCGCCCCGCCGAGCGCCAGCCGGGCGTAGTGCGCCGCCGATTCAGGCTCGTCCTCCTCGAAGCCGTCGTCGAAGACCCGCACCACCGCCTCGCCCGGCCCGACCCAGCACCAAAAGCCCCGGTGGTGGCCGCCGTCCTTCACGCCGACGTAGTGCCAGCCGGCCGGCACCTGGCCGAAGCCCCGGAACCCGCCCTGGATCGGCAGCCGCGCCAGATCGATCCGCGCCTCGTCCTTGGGAATGTCCCGCAACACAATCGCTCCGAACATATGGCCTCCATGCTAGGGTTGTCCTCGAGGAGGACGATAGCACGGGCGGCCCGCCCGCCGCAGTGAACTGCTTCACACCGGCGGCGTGCGGCGCGGCACAGGATGGCGGCATCAGTTGACAGACACGGCGCAGCCCATATAATTAGGATCCTAACCATCAATGCGAGCGACGACGGGAGCGCGATGTCCAAGCCGATCCGCTATCTCAAGCGAACCTACCTGCTGATGCGCAAAGCCCTCGACGAGCGGCTGGCGGCGCACGGCCTCACCACCTCGCAGTTCGAGATCCTGGGCTTCCTCTACGGCGAGCCGCCGATCGAGCAGGGGCGGCTCCAGCAGCGGAGCGGCGTCACCTCCGCCACGCTGACCGGCCTGCTCGACACGCTGGAGGAGCGCGGATTCCTGGCGCGCGCCGCCTCCCCCGCCGACGGCCGGGCCAAATCGGTCGCCCTCACGCCCGCCGGCGCCGCCTTCTTCGGCCAGCTCATGGATGTGTTCCACGACTTCGAGGGCCTGATGCTCGACGGCTTCTCCCCCGCCGAGCGGGCGCTGCTCACGGACTGGCTGCGGCGCATCGCCCGCAACCTCGGCGACCACGACGCCGGCGACGGCTGATCTTTTTTTGCACTATTTGCTAGGATCCTAACGATTGTATCACCGCAAGGAGGACAAGCTATGCGCTATCGTGTCGGCTGGCCATTCCCGGGCCGCGTCCTGGCCCTGATCCATTTCAGCTCCGACGTGACGGCGGAGGACTACGCCGGAATCATGGCGGCTGCCGGCGCCGAGCTGGCCCAGGCGGACCAGCCGTTCCATCTGCTGATCGACAACAGCCGGCTCGCCGACGAGACCATCGCCGGGCTTGACGACATGTTGGCGGCGGCGCCGGCGCTGCGCCACGAGCACCTGCGCTGGATCGTTGTCGTCCTGCCGGATTCGATCAAGCGGCGGGCGCCGCGCATGGCCGTGCAACGCAACGGCGGCATCCAGCTAAAATACGTCGACAGCGTCTACTACGCCATCCGCTTCCTGCTGACCATCGACGAGAGCATGCGCGAGGCGAAAAGCGCCATTGCGTTCTGGCAGCCGCCGGCGCCGCCTGCCTGACGACCGGGCGCTGACTGTTATAATGGTCTCCCGACACTTTGATAAGTCGCGGGAGACCCCAATGCCAAAACGCACCGACCTCGAAACCATCCTCGTGCTGGGCGCCGGCCCGATCGTGATCGGCCAGGCCTGCGAGTTCGACTACAGCGGCACCCAGGCCGTCAAAGCCCTTCGCGAGGAGGGCTACAAAATCGTGCTGGTCAACTCCAACCCGGCCACGATCATGACCGATCCCGCGCTAGCCGAGCGCACCTACATCGAGCCGCTGGACGTGCCGACGCTGACCGAGATCATCGAGCGCGAGCGGCCCGACGCCATCCTGCCGACCGTCGGCGGCCAGACCGCCCTCAACCTGGCGATGGACCTGGCCAAGGCCGGCGTGCTGGAGCGCTTCGGCGTCGAGCTGATCGGCGCCAACGTCGACTCGATCGCCACCGCCGAGGACCGCGACCTGTTCAAAGCCGCGATGGACCGCATCGGCCTCCAGTCGGCCCGCTCGTCCATCGCCCGCTCGCTGGGCGAGGCGCTGGAGCTTGTCAAAAACACCGGCTACCCGGCGATCATCCGCCCATCCTTCACCCTGGGCGGCGCCGGCGGCGGCATCGCCTACAACGCCGACGATTTCCGCCGCATCGTCGAGGAGGGGCTCAAGCTCTCGCCGATCGGCGAGCTGCTGATCGAGGAAAGCCTGCTCGGCTGGAAAGAGTACGAGCTTGAGCTGATGCGCGACCAGGCCGGCAACGGGGTGGTGATCTGCTCGATCGAGAACCTGGACCCGATGGGCGTCCACACCGGCGACTCGATCACCGTCGCCCCGGCGATGACGCTCTCCGACCGCGAATACCAGCGGCTGCGCGACATGGGCCTGGCGGTGATGGACGCGGTCGGCGTGGCGACCGGCGGCTCGAACGTCCAGTTCGCCGTCAACCCGCGCGACGGCAGGGTGGTGGTGATCGAGATGAACCCGCGCGTCTCGCGCTCGTCGGCGCTGGCCTCCAAAGCCACCGGCTTCCCGATCGCCAAGATCGCCGCCAAGCTGGCGGTCGGCTACACGCTGCCCGAGCTGCCCAACGACATCACCCGCTCGACGCCGGCCTCGTTCGAGCCGGCCCTCGACTACGTGGTGGTCAAGATCCCGCGCTGGAACTTCGAGAAATTCCCCGGCGCCCAGCCGATCCTCGGCACGGCCATGAAATCGGTCGGCGAGGCGATGGCGATCGGCCGCACCTTCGCCGAGGCGCTGCAAAAAGCCCTGCGCTCGCTGGAGAACGGCCGCCACGGCTGGGGCGCCGACGGCACCGCGCTCCCGCCGGCCGAGCGGCTGCGCGAGCTGCTCCTCACGCCCACGCCGCTGCGCCTGTTCGCCCTGCGCGCCGCCATGGAGCAGGGCTGGCGCCTCCACGAGCTCCACGAGCTGACCAAGATCGACTACTGGTTCCTGGAGCAGTTCGAGGCGCTGCTGGCGCTTGAGGCGCGCTTCAAGGGGCACGGCCCGGCGACCATCCCCGCCGAGCTGCTGCGCGAGGCCAAGCGCGCCGGCTACAGTGATCACCAGCTGGCCCATCTGCTCGGCGCCGCCGGCCCGGGCGAGATCCGCCAGCTCCGCGGGCGCCACGACATCATCCCGACCTACCACCGCGTCGACACCTGCGCCGCCGAGTTCCCGGCCCTCACGCCCTACCTCTACTCCTCCTACGAGAGCGAGAGCGAGGCCGACCCCAGCGACCGCCGCAAAGTGATGATCCTGGGCGGCGGCCCCAATCGCATCGGCCAGGGCCTGGAGTTCGACTACTGCTGCTGCCACGCGGTCTTCGCCCTGCGCAAGCTCGGCTACGAGACGATCATGGTCAACTGCAACCCCGAGACCGTCTCGACCGACTACGACACCGCCGACCGGCTCTACTTCGAGCCGCTGACCCTCGAAGACGTGCTCAATATCGTCGATGTGGAACAACCCGCCGGCGTGCTGATCCAGTTCGGCGGCCAGACGCCGCTCAAGCTGGCCAAAGGCCTGGCGGCGGCGGGCGTGCCGCTCTGGGGCACCTCGCCCGAGGCGATCGACCAGGCGGAGGACCGCGGCCAGTTCGGCGCGGTGCTGGAGCAGTGCGGCCTGCGCGCCACGCCCTACGGCAGCGCCGGCTCGTGGGACGACGCCCGCGCCATCGCCGGCCAGCTCGGCTACCCGGTGATGGTCCGCCCCTCCTACGTGCTGGGCGGCCAGGGCATGGCGATTATCCACGACCAGCAGGAGCTTGACGAGTACCTGCGCCGGGTGACCGACGCGACGCCCGAGCACCCGGTGCTGATCGACCGCTTCCTCGACGACGCGACCGAGCTGGACGTCGACGCCGTCAGCGACGGCGAGAACGTCGTGGTAGCCGGGATCATGGAGCAGATCGAGCGGGCCGGCATCCACTCCGGCGACTCGGCCTGCGTGATGCCGACCGTCCGCATCTCGCCCGAGGTCCGCGAGCAGCTGTGCGAGGCCACGGTCAAGCTGGCCCGGGCGCTGAAGGTCGTCGGCCTGATGAACATCCAGTTCGCGGTCAAGGACAACGAGGTGTACGTGCTGGAGGTCAACCCGCGGGCCTCGCGCTCGGTGCCCTACGTCGCCAAGGCGACCGGCGTGGCCTGGGCGGCGATCGCGGCGGCGGCGATGGCCGGCGTGTCGCTGGCCGAGCAGGGCGTGACCGAGGCGCCGCCGCTGAGCGGCTACCATGTCAAGGAGGTCGTGCTGCCCTGGCGGCGCTTCCCGGGCGCGGCGATCGGCCTCGGCCCGGAGATGCGCTCGACCGGCGAGGCGATGGGCAGCGGCGCCACCTTCGGCGCGGCGTTCGCCAAGGCCCAGGCTGGCTGCGGCCGCGCGCTGCCGACCGGCGGCGCGGTTTTCCTCAGCGTCAACGATTTCGACAAGCCGGCGCTGCTGCCGGTGGCCCGCCAGTTCGCCGAGCTGGGCTTCTCGATCATCGCCACCAGCGGCACGGCCGCCTTCCTGCGCGAGGCCGGCCTTGAGGTCAGCGCGATCTACAAGGTCAACGAGGGCCATCCCAACGCCGCCGACTACATCATCAACGGCCAAGTCGAGCTGGTCGTCAACACGCCGCTCGGCCGGGCCTCGATGTTCGACGAGCAGGCCATCCGCCAGACCGCGCTGCGCCAGGGCGTCCTTTCGATCACGACCGTCGCCAGCGCCGCCGCCGCCGCCGCCGCCATCGCCGCCGTGCGCCAGGGCGGGATGGGCGTCCGCGCGCTGCAAGACGGCTAGGAGGAGCAGAGATGACAGATCAGCCAACCACGCTGGAGGTCTGGTCGCCGGGCCGGGTCAATCTGATCGGCGACCACACCGACTACAACGACGGCTGGGTGCTGCCGCTGGCGATCGACCTGGGCACCACCGTGCGCGCCAGCCGCCGGCCGGACCAGACGCTCGTCAGCACGAGCAGCAGGGTCGGCGAGACCGACCGGATCGCGCTGGCGGAGATCGCCGCCGGGCCCTTCGAGGGCTGGCGGGCCTATGTGCGCGGCACGGCCCAGGCCTTGATCGACGCCGGCCACGCCCCGCCGGGCGCCGAGCTGACGATCGACAGCACGATCCCGACGAGCGGCGGCCTCAGCTCGTCGGCCTCGCTGGAGATCGGCGTGGCGCTGGCGCTGCTGGCGCTCAAGGGCGAGTCGCTGCCGGCTGACCGGCTGGCGCTGCTGGCTCAGGGCGTCGAGCACCGCTACGCCGGCGTCAAGTGCGGGATCATGGATCAGCTGGCGGTGGCGGCGGGCGTGCCGGGCCACGCGCTGCTGATCGACTGCCGCTCGCTGGCGGTCGAGCCGGTGCCGCTGCCCGCCGGGGCGGCGGTGCTGATCATCGAGAGCGGCGCGCCGCGCACCCTGGCCGGCTCGGCCTACAACGAGCGCCGCGCCCAGTGCGACGCGGCGGTCGCGGCGCTGCGCCAGCTCGATCCCGCCATCGCGGCGCTGCGCGATGCGAGCCCGGCGCTGCTGGCCGAGGCTAACGCCCGAGGCGTGATCGAGGGCCTGATCCAC
>DASWWB010000857.1:0-5673 GCA_036406115.1 Herpetosiphonaceae bacterium | reverse complement strand
CGCCGGCGCCGCCGCTCGATCAAACCCTGGCCCGGGTCCATGCCGAGCTGGCCGCCGGCGGGCAGGACTGAACCCGCGCCGCCCGCGGCTGCGCCAGCCGCCGGGAGCGCAGCCTCCCAAAATGGAATAGCGCTTCCACTTTGGGAGGCCATATGCTATACTGGCGGCGGCGTACGATTGGGCAGCGAAGGGTGAATCAACCATGGACGGGCAGGATGCGAGCGGGCGGCGGATGCGGAAAGATGTGCGGCGGAACCTGGAGCAGGTGCTGCGGGCCGCCCATGAGCTGATCGCCGAGCGCGGCGCCGATGTGACGATGGAGGATGTGGCCCGGCGCGCCGGCGTCGGCATCGGCACCATCTACCGCCGCTTCCCGAGCAAGGAGCATCTGCTGGCGGCGGTGAGCCAGGCGGCCTGCGCCAGCACTCACATCTGCCTGCGCGAGGCGACCCACCGGGCCGGCGACCCGGTGAGCAAGCTGCGGGCGCTGGTGATTGTCCACTACCAGCACAGCGAGCGGCTGGCCGCGCTGCTCGATCTCCAAGCCGGCTCGCCCGCCAACGACCAATGCCCGGTCGCCGGCGTCCGCCAGCAGCTCTACGACGACCTACACGCGATCCTGACCGGAATCATCAGCGAAGCGCAGGCGCAGGCGCTGATGGGCCCCGGCGAGCCGGCCCTGCTCGCCGGGCTCTGCATGGAGCTGCTCACTCCGCGCGCGCTCCAGCATCTCCAGCGCCTGGAGCCGGCCGATTGCGACACGCTGGCCAACCGTGTGGTGCAGTTTCTGCTCCACGGCCTCGCGTCCAGTTAGGAGCCGCCGCCCGCCGGCGCTAGCCAAGGAGCCGTCACCGACGCATGAAATCAGCCAAAATCGTAGTGATTGACGACGATATGGCCTATCTCGACCTGCTGCGCGACGCCCTCAGCGAGGAGGGCTTCGCCGTCGTCGCCTCAGCCGACAGCCGCACCGCCTTCGAGCTGGTGGATCGCGAGCAGCCCCAGGCGGTGATCCTCGATGTGCGTATGGAACACCCCGACTCCGGCCTGATCATCCTGGACATGCTGCGGCTGCACCGCCGCACCGCCCACATCCCGGTCGTGATGTGCTCCGCCGACGCCAATCTCCTCTGCGAGCACGCCGACGCCTTCGCCGACCACGAGTGCAGCGTCCTCGCCAAACCCTTCGCCCTCGACCAACTGTTCCGCCGCCTCCGCGAAACCATCGGCCGCAGCTAAATCGCCGCCGGCGGGCAGATCCGAATCCGCCCGCCGGCGGCGATTTGATTTAGCGCGCGCCCCAGCGCAGCGTGACGCCGTCCGCGTCGGCAGAGACCAGCGCGGCGCCGTCCGGCGACCAGGCCAGCTGCGTCAGCGGCGCGCCGTGGCCGGGCAAGGCGGCGATCAGCGCGCCGCGCTCATCCCAGAGATTGATCGCGTTGCTGCCCAGGTCGGCGGCGGCCAGCGTCCTGCCGTCCGGGCTCCAGGCCAGGCGGCCCTGGTCTTGGCTCGCCAGCGCGGCGACGGGCTGGCCCCAGGTCTCAAGCAGGGCGCCGTCGGCGCCGCGCAGCTCGATCGGGCCGTCGCCGCGCAGGATCGCCAACCGCTGGCCGGCGGGGTGCCAGGCGGCGTCGACAGGATTCACCCGCTCCAGCAGCGCGCTCATCGCCCCGTCGCCATGCCAGAGCGAGAGCGAGCCGTCATGCGCGCCGATCGCCAGCGCGGCGCCGCCGGGATGCCAGGCCAGGAAGCGGGTGGAGTTGGTGTGGACCTCGATCCGCGTCAGCTTCGGCTCGCCCGTCAAATCCCACAGCCCGATCGACGGATCGAACCAGGACGCGGCCAGCCGGCTGCCGTCCGGGCTCCAGGCCAGCGGCTCGGCTTTCGTCCAGTAGTGCGACGGGCGCTGGCCGTCCAGGCTGCGCAGGAGCGCGCCGTCCGGCGACCAGAGCTGCACGTCGCCGTTGCCGGTGGCCGAGGCCAGGAGCGCGCCGTCGGGGCGCCAGGCCAGCGCCACCGTGCCTTCGAGCATGCCCGCCAGCTCCGTCGCCGCCTCCGCGCCGACCTGCCAGACCAGGCCGCGCTTGACGCCGACCAGGCTGGCGCCGCGCTTGCCGTCCGGGCTCAGCACCGCGAAGTCGCTGTTGACACCCTCCCTGCTGAGATTGGCGTCCAGCGCGCCGTCGGCCCGCCACAGCAGCACATTGCCCACGTAGTCCGACGACAGCAGCCGGCCGTCGCCAAGCCATTGCAGCCTAGTCGCCGCAGCGCCGCTGTCCCGCGTGATTTCGCGCACCAGCGTCCCGTCCGCCGACCAGGCGGCCCAGGAGCGGCCGTTCAGCCGGGCCAGCAGCAGCTCGCCGTCGGCGCTCCAGCCCAGATGATCGGCAAAGTGGCCGCCGGCGTCGAACGCAGCGATCTCCTGGCCATCGCGGTCCCAGAGCCAAATCCTGGATCCGTCGGCGCTGGCCAGGATCTGTCCGTCCGGATGCCAGGCCACGCCGCCGAGCGCCTCGCCCGGGCTCGGATTCTTCTCGCGGCGCTTGAAGGCCGCCGCCCGGGTGCCGTCGCGGCGCCACAGCTCGATCTCGCGGCCCATCGTGGCCAGCAGGCCGGTCTCGGCCGGCGCCCAGGCCAGCTCGCGGGCGTTGTCGGCGTCGATCTCGCGCACCAGCTTGCCGTCGGGCGTCCAGACCGTGAGCGCGCCGCTGGTGTCGAGGGCGGCGAACGATTGGCCGCGCGGCTCCCAGGCCAGGCGCTCGATCTCGCGCCGTTCGCCGCCCGGATTGAGGAAGGTGGCGCGGATCGAGCCGTCGGCGTTCCAGACAATCAGCTCGCCCTCGGCGGCGCCGCTCACCAACACGTCGCCCGCCGGGCTCCAGGCCAGCGCCCGCGCCGGAAACACATGGCCTTCCAACCGGCGGAACAACGTCCCGTCCGCCGCCCAGAGGCCGAGGGCGCCGTTCTGGTTCAGTGTGGCGAGCCGCTCGCCGTCGGGCGCCCAGCTGATGCGGCGCAGCGATCCCGCGCCGCCCGACCGGACCAGCGCCGGGTACCCGCTTGCGGGCGCCGCCGTGTCCCAAATCTCAAAGCCGAAGGTGGTGGCCAGCGCCACCAGCGAGCCAACCGGCGCCGGCGCCAGATCGACGATCGCGGGGGCGCCGAGCGGGCCCAGCAGCTCGAAGGCGGCGGGATCGCCGGCGGCGGAGGGAACCGACAGCGCGGCAGGCGTCGGCCGCATCTCCGGCCCGCCGCCGCCGCAGGCCGCGCACAGCAGGGCGACCAGCAGCAGGGCGGCGCCGCGCGCCGAAAAAGACAATCGCATGGAGACTCCTTCAATCAGCGCGGCCTGGCCAATCCGGCTGGCGCGGGAAACGGCAAGCGGCGCCTGGCCACGATCGGCGCCGCGAGGCGCGGAGCTTGCCGCTGCGCCGCATCATATCGCAGTTCCGGCGGATTCGGCAGCTGGATTATAGGCGGGCAATGGCGGAGAATGGCGACGGAACACTAGCGAGGAGGGCGCGATGGAATCATCCTGGGGCGAGCGCTATTTCGATCATTATGTCAAATTTATCCATGATCCGATCGAGCGGGAGGTTTTTCGCAGCGCGGCACTGCCGCAGAAGATGCAAATCCTGGCGTTCGACAACGTGTTCGCCGGCTGCCGGGTGTTTTGCTCGATCGGCCTGAGCCATTTCCCAGACGCGATCGGCCACCTCGCCGAGCTGTGCGTCGTCGCCGACGCGGGCTGGGACGCGATTCCGCAGCTCATGGCCGACGTGCTGTTCATCGCCTGCCAGCACGGCTTGATCTTGGAGCCGGGGGCGGCGATCCGCGGGCTGCGCGGCCGGGCGCCGGACTTCTGCGCGGCGTTCGAGAAACCGGCGCTGTATCTCACCGAGCCGTCGGCGATGGGCTTCCCCGAAGCCTTCGGCGCCGTGGCGGATGGCAGCGGCGCGGGCCATGTGTTCCTCGGCATCTTCATCAGCGAGGCCGAGTACGCATTTTGGCAGGCGGAGGGCGAGGAAGCCTTCGAGCGCCTGCTGGCGGAGGCCGAGGCCGATCCGTTCGACCTGCGCCGGCCCTCGGTTCGCTGAGCGCAAGACTAAGCGGCCTGCGGCAGGACCACGCGAAACGCCGCGCCATGGCCGAGCTCGCTGGCGACCTCGATCGCGCCGCCGTGGGCCTGGACCAGCTGGCGCACGATCGCCAGGCCGATCCCGGCGCCGCCGGTCGCCCGGGCCCGCGAGTGGTCGGCGCGGTAGAAGCGCTCGAAAATCAGCGGCAGATCCTCGGGCGCGATCCCGGGGCCGCTGTCGCGCACCTCGACCTCGATTGCGCCGGGCAGCGGCCGGGCCGCCAGCGTGATCGCGCCGCCCTCGGGCGTGTGGACCAGCGCGTTGTGCAGCAAATTGCGCACAATCTGGCCGAAACGCCCGGCGTCGGCGCGGATCGGCGGCAGGCCGGCTGGCACGTCCAGGCCGACCGTCAGGCGTTTGGCCTGGAGATGCGGTTGCAGGCCCGCCACCACCTTGGCCGCCACCTCGGCGACCGAGACCGGCTGCGGATCGAGCTTGAGCTGGCCCGCCTCGGCCAGCGACAGCTCCTGGAGATCGTCGACCAGCCTGCTGAGCAGCATGGCCTCCTCGTACAGCGAGTCGATCATCTCCTCGCTGGGCTCGGCCACGCCGTCGCGGAAGGCCTCCAGGTAGCCGCGGATGTTGGAGAGCGGCGTGCGCAGCTCGTGGGAGATGTCGGTGACCATCGTCCGGCGCAGGTGCTCGGTCTGGGCCAGATTATCGGCCATGGCATTGAAGGCCGCGGCCAGCTCGCCCAGCTCGTCGCGCGAGCGCAGCTCGACCCGCTGCTTGAGCTGGCCGCGGCCCAGGCTGCGGGCGGCCTCGGTCAGCGCCTCGATCGGGCCGATGATCCGCCGTGAGAGCATAAATGTCAGCAGCAACGCCACCGCGCCCGCCGCCAGCACGCCGAGCAGCAGCGAGCGGCGCACCGAGCCGAGGAAGCCGGTCTCGGTCGCGCCCAGGCCGGCGTGGTTGAAGACAAACGCCGGCGGCGGCAGCTTGAAGTTGGGCGCGGTCAGCGGCTCGGTCGCCAGGCTCCACGAGACCGACACCGGCTCGACCAACAGGTCGACCGGCACGTCCGGCGGCACGACCAGCACGTTACGATCGGAGGGCGGCAGCGGCGGCAGGCCGGGCGGTCCCGCGGGCGGCGGCAGCGTCTGGCCCAGCAGCGCGCCGGCGGAATCGGCGACCACTTCGCGCTCGCGGTTGGTCAGGATGATCCGGTCGCCGTACTCGGCGCCGATCGCCGCCACCTCGCGCTGGAGCGCGGCGCCGTCGCCGGACTGCTCGTAGCTCTCGATCAGCGCCCGCAGCTGGCGCTCGCGCTCCATGTTTTCCTCGACGTAGCGCTGGAACTGGGTCTCGGTCGCCTGGCCGGAAAACAGCGCGATGGTGCCGATCGCCACCGCCACCACGCAGACAAACGTCAGCAGCAGCCGGGTCTGGATGCTATGAATCATGGCCGCGCTCCCGCTGATAGGCGCATTTGTAGCCAACGCCGTAGACGGTGTGGATGTAGAGCGGCTGGGCGGGATCGGCCTCGATTTTCTTGCGCAGATTGACAATATGCACGTCGACGGTCCGCTCCAAG